>CAYOYE010000163.1:0-2621 GCA_964408115.1 uncultured Azospirillaceae bacterium | reverse complement strand
CAATTTTGCCAATGATGAGCTTTGGGGAAGGGTAACCGATGTGGCTTGGTCGGTACGCTTTCCGCGCGGAGGCTTTTTGCCACGCCATCCGTCACAGATATATGAAGCCGTTTGTGAGGGATTGTTGCTGTTTGTGATTTTAAATGTGTTGTGGAAGATTAAGTGGTGTCGGGAGAGAACCGGTTTTATTTCGGCGACATTTTTGTTAGGATATACCGTATTTCGGGCATTGCTGGAGCGTTTTCGTGAACCTGATGTGCAGCTGGGTTTTTTGTTTGGCGGTTTTACAATGGGGCAGTTGCTGTCGCTACCTTTTTTGTGTGTCGGCATAATCGTTTTACTACGCGCTTGTCGGCAGGCGAAAAATTAGACTTTCATGGTGATATTATAGTTAAAACGGTGTGTTTTTTGCAGCATATTATGAACACGAGTCGTTATATCCGACGGCACAAAATCTTTGCGGATTTTTTCCGATATACAAATTGAAATGGTGATTTTCAGAGCTTTGCCGTTATTGAAAATAAACTCGGATGAAGCAATAATATGGCGTATGTTATCGGCATATTCCTGCGCATTTTTGGCAATTTCGTTTTTGAAAATAATAAACAGTTCATCTTCATTATAGCGATAAAACAGCATATCGTAAGGTAGTTCGCGAATTTTATTGATAATCATTTGTTCCAAAATCTGCATTTTATGCGGGCCTATTACTTTTAGTAGTTTATCGCGGTTATCAATGCTGAACATTCCGAGCGTATATTTATATGAAAATTTGCTGTAATTATGTGATTTTTCCGATGCTTGAGATAAAAAAGAATAATAGCTTTCAACATATTCCAAAGAATCATAACGATAGCGGTGATATAAATCCAGAATTGTGGTGCAACACAAAATGAGGGCAAAAGCCAAAAAGAAAGTTGTTAAACCCGATGGCGAATCGGCGTATATCAAGCCGGTGAATAAGGCAGAATCGGCATAAAACATACCGGTGTTGATAATGGTGTTGCGTAGGCTGATGTCTATGGAAATAGGAAAAAACAACAGAATCCAGAGCATAGCGGCCCAAATAGGCATATTGCCGATAGTTATGTTTATGTAAGGAATGTTGGTTATTAAACTGCCGAAGTGTTGGATTAAGGCCATTTGTGCTAAAATGAAAAGCAAAATATATTTACAATGCGGACGGCGTAACTTGCCTAGCGGCAAAAAATAGAAAAATGCCAGATTAATCGGTAAAACAAAGCATAAACATTGATATTCGGCAGAAATAAGGTATGTTTCCTGATTGTGTATTTTAAGCCAATTTAAGCCCAAATAAGAGATAACGCCAATAAGAAAACTGAAAAAAGGTTTTGACTGATTAACCACTATCAACAATGCTAAACCCAGTGCCGAAAAAAGCAAAAAGGCCAGATGTAAGGCAAACGAAAAAGGTTGAGAGTAAGGATTTGCCGCATAAAACATAATAAGTGCGCAGGCAAAAAAAGTTGCCGGTAAAAAAGAACTTTTTATCGTTGAAAGAATATATTTAAGGTTGCCGGTAGTACTATTAGCCATTACAGTTCTCCAAATTTAACGGCATCATAATACAAAAGGGTTTAAATTTTATTTATACATTTCAAAATAGAACTGTCGCCGTATGAATAAAAACGATATTTTTGTGCAATAGCGTGTTTGTAGGCGTCTAACATTCGGTCAGTACCGGCTATGGCACAAATCAGCATAAATAAGGTTGATTTCGGCAGGTGAAAGTTGGTTATAATCATGTCAATAATCCGGAATTTATAACCGGGGGTAATGAAAATATCGGTTTCGCCGCAAAACGGATGCAGAATACCGTTTTCATCCGCGGCACTTTCTAACAGTCTGACAGACGTTGTGCCAACGGCAATAATGCGCCGTCCGTCTTTTTTTGCTTGATTGATAATTCGGCAGGCTTCCGACGAAATTACACCGAATTCGGCGTGCATTTTATGATTTTCGGTATCTTCCGTTTTGACAGGTAAAAATGTACCGGCGCCAACGTGCAGAGTTAAAAATACGCGTGTAACACCCAAATCATCAATTTCTTTCAGCAGGCGGTCCGTAAAATGTAAACCGGCTGTCGGTGCGGCAACCGCGCCTTCGTTTTTGGCATAAACGGTCTGATAATTTTCTTTGTCGTTATACGGATTCCATAGACCGGTCAGCGGTTTATCGCGCTTGATATAAGGCGGAAGCGGCATAGAACCGTATTTTTCAAGTTTATGTCCTAATTCATCCGGATTACAGGTGAACTTTATCAAAACTCCGTCTTCAAGGTCTTTTTGTAAAATTTGGGCGGTAAAGTCGGTTTCTTCGGCCGAAATTTCAGATGTATAAAAGCGGATTGTGTCGCCAACGTGTAGTCTTTTAGAGTTTTTAATGAATGACCACCAGCATATTCCGTCTGTCGGGTGATAGAGCGTAACTTCTACCAACGCCTCGCCACGTTGACCGTAGAGGCGGGCAGGAATAACTTTGGTATCGTTAAAAACCAGAACGTCATCAGGACGTAACAATTTCGGCAAATCGTAAAAATGTCGGTCGGTAATAACGTTATCTTCCGATAAATCTAGCAAGCGAGAGCTGTCACGCGGTGA
>CAYOYE010000162.1:0-2646 GCA_964408115.1 uncultured Azospirillaceae bacterium | reverse complement strand
CGCCGGCATTAAAAAAACACCGAATAAAAATCCGGTGTTTTTTAGGTGTACTTAATAAAGTCTAACCGTTTGTCCGCTCGGTCTTATTTTCTTTTTGTAAATTCGGCACCGACTGTTTTTGCAACAAATCCGCCAGTCCGTTAATTGCTACATACGCCATCTGCGGACGATTGTTTACTTCATAGTTTACTTCATAAAGATTTTTGCGCAAAACTTCTAATGATAACCATGGTTCTTTTAGACTATGCTTACCCAAAAAAGTTTCGGCTGCAGCATTAATCAGCGGTGCAACAGCCTTTTGAGCATATTTACGGCGAGAAGTTTGCGATTCCGTATCCGGAGCCGCTGCGGCAAATTCTTCAGTTGCTACCGCACCTAAATAGCCCTTGATTGAACGGTACATACCTGCCACGTCACGCACATAAATGTGTTTTTGTTTGCGTTGTTCTAAAGGCAAATCAGGTTCGCCGGCAAAGTCAATAATCCGCAAATCTTTGTCTTTAGTTACCATAACCTGTCCGAGGTGGAAATCACCATGTACGCGGCAGATATAACCCTTATCGTCAGAATCCGTAATTTGTTTAAGACGCGAATTTATAAAAGATTTTGTCAGTGTATCCCAGTTGTGCAAAATATTTTCGGCTTTGTGCTTGGTGGTATATGGCAAACGTTCTAAATTTTCACTGATGCTGTTTTTGGTACGATATAACAAAACTTGCAGCTGCTTATCATAAGCATGCGTAAATGAGGCATCCGCTTCAAGCGGCGTAAAAGCCGGATTGTTATCGGCACGCGACAGACATTCGGACATCTGCTGAGCTTTTTGCCCCAAATTTTGCATAATTGCGATAAATTCCGGATTATCTTCCGCCGTCAGGTCTTTTTGCGTCTTGTAGCCTTCTGCCAGTTTTTCCTTTAGATAGGCGAGGGAATAATTCCATAAATCGCCGTCATTTTTAACAAACTCCTGTACAATACCCGAAGACGCCGTTTCACCATTATTGTTTTGCAGTGTGAAGTAGCCGTATGTTTTCGGCATAACCGGACATTGTTCGTTCATCAGTTTTTCGTTCATCTCAAATTCCGGATTCAGCTGCTTGGAAAAATCAAGCATTCTTTCCAGCTTAAATGCCAAAGAGTCATCACCGACAGCCAGCGTTGTGTTACTTTGTTCTACACCCAACGCCCGCGATTTAGACTGACTGTTTTGTGCCATAATTTCAGCAGAACCGATGCTATTTAATTTGAGCTTCCAGCCGTTTAGAAAATGTACGGTATTATCCGGAGAAGCGGCAAACAATTCATTGAACTTTTGCCAGAAATCGTCTTTTTTTAAGGCATCGGAATATTCATAAGCCCCGATTTGTAAAGTGTTTTCAGCGGACTTTTCTTCGCGGGCCAACGGCATCATAAAATAGCGTTTTTCACCGCTGTCGGCTAATTCAACCTGTCCGATAGACAGCAACTTGTTACCGTTATCAAACGGTATGGAATCAATCTCTAAACGTTTTATATTGTGTCTTCTTATGTCTTCTTTGAAATTGCACCAACGTTGATTCGTCAAATAGTTGGCAGTTTTTTTGTCAATTATCATATCAATACTCCCTGAATTTCGTATAACCGTATTGTACCACGAAAATAGGTGTTGTAAAGTGTTTTTTTTGTTGTTATAATACCAAAAATTTTAAAGGAGCAACTATGGAAAATTTGACAGAATTGGCAGAACTTGCCGGTATTTCATCATCATACGTTGATAAAACAGGCGTTACCCGCAACACCTCCGATGCGGTACGGAAAGTTTTTCTGATCTCTATGGGCTATGATATTTCTTCTGATGAGCAAATACGCAAAAATATTGTAAAATTACGGCAAAAACAGGTGATTGATGATGTTTTGGCTTTTTTTGACAATGAGCCGATTAAGTTTACCGTATCCCGCAACGGCACTTTTGACATTACGCTTATTGATGAAAAACAAAGAATTGCTTGGCATACGGTAGTTAACGGCTTTACGGAAGTAAATGTGACTGATTTGGCTTACGGCTACTATGATTTGCGGGTGGAAAGTGCGGATTTTTGTTGTGTGAGCCTGCTTATTTATGCTCCGCATACGGCGTATCAACCGGAATTTATCCGCCAAAAAGAACACATTTTCGGTACGGCGGTTATGCTTTATGCTCTCCGTTCGCCGCACAATATGGGTATAGGTGATTTTGCCGATTTGAAGGAAATTGTCCGCCTGACGGCGCAGGCAGGTGGTGATGTAGTCGGCATTAATCCGCTCGGTATAATGAGTCCGCTTACGCAAAAAGAAGAACTTGCGGCGCGCCCGTTTAACGTAGATAATCAAAATATGCAGAATGTTTTTCTGCAAAGTGATGTTTCTCCGTATCGGACAATCAGCCGTTTGTTTGTAAACTATGCCTATCTTGATTTGGCAAGCGAGGCGGATTTTTTGCAGTCCGAAAAAGTAAAAAAGTATATGAACAGTCCGGAAACAAAGGAAAATATACGGCGTTTGCGCGAGGCAGATAAGGTTGAATATGCGGCGGTATTGGATTTGAAATTAAATATTTTAACCTTGATGTTTGAGCATTTTCAAAATTGCGCTACCGGTGAAGCAAAACGCTCTTTTGCCGAATATGCG
>CAYOYE010000161.1:0-2666 GCA_964408115.1 uncultured Azospirillaceae bacterium | reverse complement strand
ATTTTGTCGCTTTATTTTCTACCAGACGTCCGTCTTTTAACGCAACTTCTCTATCCATTTTATGCGCAAGCTCTATATTATGGGTGGCAATAAGTGCGGACAACCCCGTTTCTTTCACAACTTCCAACAACGTTAAAAATACATTATCCGAAGTGTTTGGATCAAGATTGCCGGTTGGCTCATCTGCCAACAGCAGTTTTGGCGTATTGGCTAAAGCTCGGGCAATGGCTACACGCTGTTGTTCACCTCCGGAAAGCTCTGCCGGACGGTGGCGTTCCCGCTCGTTTAATCCCAGACGGCGCAACAGCCAAAAGGCTTTTTCCTCGGCCTCTTTATATTTTACACCGGCAATCAACTGCGGAATAATCACATTTTCCGCAGCGTCAAAATCCGGTAGCAGATTATGGTACTGATAGACAAATCCCAAATACTCACGCCGCAACATTGTCCGCATACAATCACTACTACCCGAACAAAGTTCATCATTTACAAACACCGCGCCTTCAGTCGGTTCTTCCAAAAGTCCGGCAATCTGCAACAGCGTTGACTTACCGGAACCGGACGGTCCGATAAGGGCGACAACTTCCTTAGGTTTAATTTCCAGATTAATATCTTTTAATACTTCCAGAACTTCGTTTCCCTGTACAAACGTTTTGTTCACGTTTTTCAGAATAAGCGTACTGTTTCTACTCATAGCGCAAAGCCTCCGCCGGATCAAATTTTGAAGCCCGATAAGCCGGATATAACGTTGCCAAAAAAGACAAGACCAGCGTTACGATAACCACTACGCTAACCTCCGACATATCCACCTTTGCCGGCAACTGTGATAAAAAGTATATTTCGGCAGAAAATAAATCGTGTCCGGAAATATTTTGTAGCCATTGCCGGATATTTTCTATGTTTTTACAAAACAATAACCCTAAAAAAACACCCATTGATGTACCGACAATACCGATAAATGCTCCGTCCATAAAGAATATGCGCATAATCATACCCTTTGTTGCGCCCATTGTCCGCAAAACCGCAACATCGCGGCTTTTATCCTTAACCAGCATTATCAAACCGGTAATAATATTAAATGCCGCCACTAAAATAATCAGCGTCAAGATTAAAAACATCACGTTTCGTTCAACATCTATAGCATTAAAAAAGGCCGAATTAGTCTGCTTCCAGTCATAAACATACGCGTCCAAACTAACGCTCTTTTCAATTAACGAACGCATTGGTGCCAGTTTATTGTCATCTTTTAAGGTGACGTCAATCACCGATACGGAATCCTTCAGACCGAAATATTTTTGCGCAGCCTCCAGCGGCATAAAAATGTAATTGGCATCATATTCATACATCCCCATACTAAACGTGCCGATAACCCGATAAGACTTCATCCGCGGAACAGAGCCGAAAGCCGTTATTTTACCGTTTGGCGAAATTAGGGTAACTTCATCATCAACAAACACGCCCAGTTTATGCGCCAGTTTGTCGCCCAACACAACGACATCACCTTTGTAATAATCAATATCCATTTGTGCAAAGCCGTCACGCATAACTTTTTTCTTTAAGATATCTTCTTTGGTAATACCGCGAACCATTGCACCTTCCGCCGCCTGCGGAGAAGATACCAACAGCTGTTTTTCTATCATGGGAACGGCTAATTCAACACCGTCAAAACTTTGCAAATCGCTAACGGCTTTTTTGTAGTTATTAAAAGGGTAACCGGCGGATGAAACAATAGAAATATGGCCGTTTATACCCAAAATCCGATTTAGTAATTCTGCCTTAAAACCATTCATCACCGACATAACGATAATAAGTGTGGCAACACCTAATGCTATCCCCGTAAATGCGAATCCGGTAATAACGGAGATAAAGCCCTCTTTGCGCTTGGCCCGCATATAACGCCATGCCGTTAATCGTTCAAATTTAGAAAACAACGTCAATTCTCCCCACGTTTTTTTGTTAAATGTATAAGGTTTATCATTTTTTTGCAATAACGGGAATACGGATATGCACATTATAAAGCGGTAAAAAATTATTTTCAAATACGTTGATTTAATTTAAGAATATCTACGATTGAAAATATGGTATAAAACTGATTAAAAACATTATCAATCCGCTTTTTATCAATGTTGGAAGAAAAAAACGAAACCGTTTCAAACATATTAACTTTGGTCGGCAAGGCAATTAACAGCTGCTTATCGTAAAAACTGAATTGTACGTTTTTTCCGCCGAACAAATCACGAAGTTTGAGCATTCTTTCCATAAAAGCCGTAGTCAATAAATAGCGTGCCTCCACCTGATCATCGGAGTAGACCTCAAAAACACTTTCAAAAAACGAATCTTCTAATTTGACGCGTTCCAAACCTTTTACGGAAGAAAAAGCATTAAACAGCCCCTTGTCTTTCAGCACCAACGTACGGCCGGTAAACTTTTTATTCATAACGGCTAAAACACATATACCCCGAAAAATAACTCTATCGTCCAGATTTATTATATCCGAAAACAAGGTTTCCGTTGTCCGCGTATTTTTTGCTAATTTTTCTTCTGATACGCTAATTAACGTATCTTCATAAATACCGCTAAGCAAATCATCACTTTTTTTGGAATTAAAAGGCTTAAACAGTCCGGAAGCTATCAATATATCACGAGGTAGTCCGTACCCGAAGCCA
>CAYOYE010000160.1:0-2666 GCA_964408115.1 uncultured Azospirillaceae bacterium | reverse complement strand
CATAGCTTAAATAGTTTTTAATCTATTTGGGATTAAACTTTGTCTGTTAAAACAGAATAAGGAAAAAATTATGAAAACAATAATTTACTTAGTCGGATTTATTACCATTGTGGTTATGCTTGTTTGGTATGGTTTAGGAATTCCGCCTAAAAACCAATGGGAAATTGTAAAAAATTATGCTTCTCCGATAACCTCGTTCTTTGCCGATCAGACGTCAAATACACCGGGAATGGTGGAAAGAACGGGCAGACGCCTAAACAACAGCTTTAGCGAGGCAGCAGATGTTTTTCATGGTGAAGATGTTAATGCCAAACGTTTTGAACGTATGGTAGAAGACGCCGCTAAATAAACATTTTATCATAGTGTAAAATAAAAAAAAGCCTCCCGAAAGGAAGGCTTTATTTTTGGCTCCGACTGTCGGATTCGAACCAACGGCCAATCGGTTAACAGCCGATTGCTCTACCGCTGAGCTAAGTCGGAAAAACTTGGAGGCCGGTACCGGAATTGAACCGATATAGAAGGATTTGCAGTCCTCTGCATGAGCCACTCTGCCAACCGGCCAGTTCGCTACATCAAGTACCAAACACACTCAACAAGAAACATATATACAAATTTTTTCATAAACGTCAATAGTTTTTTTACATTAAATGTATTTTTTTTATCCGTCTGTGCAAAACTGTATTTTTTATGGCGTTTTTTTTGCTTGTTTATTATATAGTTATACCGTTAAAAAGGAGAATGATATGAAAATAGCAATAGCGTCCGATCATGGCGGGTTTGCCTTAAAAGAGGGGCTGAAAGAACATTATGCTGCCTTAAATCTGCACGATCTCGGTACATTTTCTACGGATTCGGTTGATTATCCGGATATTGCTCGCGTTTTGTGTACGGCCATCCGAAATAAAACTGCCGATTTAGGTATTTTGATTTGCGGAACAGGAGTCGGCATATCTATTGCCGCCAACCGCTGTAAGGGGATTCGGGCGGCTCTGATTTATAGCGAAGAAGTAGCCCGCTTAGCCAAACGCCACAATAACGCCAATGTTTTAGTATTCGGTGGGCGCACCATGTCGCAAGAAAATGTGATAAAATATATAGATTCTTTTATGGCAGAACAATATGAAGGCGGTCGGCACCAGACACGTCTGGATAAGTTAGAAACAATGGAGTAGGGTATTATGGATTTTGAACATAGTTTGGTGGTAGAAGATCGGGAAATTTACGACATAATTCAAAAAGAGCTGTCCCGTCAGCAGAATCAGGTTGAGCTGATAGCTTCCGAAAACATTGTTTCGCGTGCGGTTATGGAGGCGCAAGGTTCTATTTTGACCAATAAGTATGCCGAGGGTTATCCGGCTCACCGTTATTACTGCGGTTGTGAATTTATTGATGAAATAGAAACATTAGCGCAAGAACGGGCAAAACGGCTCTTTAATGCCCAATACGCCAATGTGCAGCCACATTCCGGTTCGCAGGCCAATATGGCGGTATATACGGCATTGCTTAATCCGGGGGATACTATTATGGGTATGAGCCTTGATGCCGGCGGACATCTGACGCATGGTGCCAAAGTTTCGCTTTCGGGAAAAATGTTTAATTCGGTACAATACGGTGTTTGCGCCGATACCGGATTTATTGACTATGACGAGGTTGAGTGTTTGGCACTTGACTGCAAGCCGAAATTGATTATTGCCGGCGGTTCGGCATATCCGCGCCAGATAAATTTTGCTTGTTTTCGGGCTATAGCCGATAAGGTTGGTGCATATTTAATGGTAGATATGGCACATTTTGCCGGTTTGGTTGCCGGTGGTGAACACCCAAATCCGCTGATGTATGCCGATGTTGTAACGACAACCACGCATAAAACGTTGCGAGGTCCGCGTGGTGGTATGATATTGACCAACAATGCCGAACTTTATAAAAAGATTAACTCGGCAGTCTTTCCGGGGACGCAAGGCGGACCGTTGGAGCACGTTATAGCCGGCAAGGCCGTTTGTTTCGGTGAAGATTTAACACCGCAATTTAAGCAATACGCCAAACAGGTTATTATCAATGCTAAAGTATTGGGAAATACCTTGTTAAAGCGCGGTTTGGCTCTTGTTTCCGGTGGTACGGATACCCACCTCATTTTGGTAGATTTGCGCCCGAAGAATCTGACCGGAGATGTGGTAACGGATGCTTTGGAAAAGGCACATATTACCTGCAACAAAAACGCTATTCCGTTTGATCCGCAGCCGCCGAAGATAACCTCCGGTGTGCGGTTGGGTACTCCGGCAGGTACAACGCGCGGATTTAAGGAGAAAGAATTTGAAATTATCGGTAACTGTATTGGAGACGTAGTTGATGCGTTGGCACAAGGTGATGCTACGGCGGTTATTGAACAAACAAAAGAAAAAATAATAGCTTTGTGCCGCAATTTTCCAATTTATCAATAATTGAAAGGGACTAAAATGATTAAAAACTTTTTTAATGAATTTAAAAAATTTGCCATGCGCGGCAATGTGATGGATATGGCAGTCGGTATCATTATCGGTGCTGCATTCGGAAAAATCGTGGATTCTATGGTAAAAGATATAATAATGCCGCCAATCGGGTTACTTTTAGGTAAAGTGGATTTTTCGGATTTGAAAATTGTGTTGGCTGATGATGTTTCAATCAACTACGGT
>CAYOYE010000159.1:0-2671 GCA_964408115.1 uncultured Azospirillaceae bacterium | reverse complement strand
TGACTATTTTGTATGCAGATATATCTTCCCAAAAAGCCCAAGCGTTATAGTAATGATAATTAATGAAATCCCAAAAGAAATCATATTGATTATGAGCTGATAGCAACGCCGTAATAAGCAAAAACAACGATAACCAAATAAAGTTTTTCGTTAGTAAATTGTATAGATTTTCTGCAGATAAAAGTTTCTGCCAACCTCTAAGCATATCCGAACTCCATATACATTATGTGTTCGGATATTAACCTTGTTGCACCAAATTGTCAAATGATAATACTGCTTATTTTATTCTACCGTTACAGATTTGGCCAAATTGCGCGGTTGATCAATTTCACGTCCCAGTTTGTCGGAAATATAATAGGCTAAAAGTTGTAGCGGAACTACGCTTAATATCGGGGACAGCTCTTCACAAATATCCGGAATGGGCAGAATATCGGTAAAAATATTGCCTAATTCGGCAGCCGGAGCCGAGGTAACGGCAATAAGCGAAGCATTACGGGCTTTGGCTTCCTGACAGTTGGAAAGCGTTTTGCCGAATGTTTGTCCATGCGGAGTTAAAACGGCAACGACCGGCATATTTTCGTCAATTAAAGCAATCGGTCCATGTTTTAGCTCTCCTGATGTGTAAGCATTGGCATTGATATAACTGATTTCTTTCAGTTTTAGCGCACCTTCGCGGGCGGTGGCTAAATTCAGACCGCGAGCGATATAAATAAAGCTGTTTTTACGGTAATATTTATCGGCACATTGGCGGATATTTTCGGTATGGCAAAGAATTTCTTCCATTTTAGCCGGTAATAAATTTAATTCGTTTTTCAGTGCCTGAATTTTGGCAGCTTCCAGCGTGTGTAAATTTTCTGCCAGCCCCAGTGCCAATAAATACAGCTCCGTCAGCTGTGCCGTATATGATTTTGTGGCGGCAACACTTACTTCAATGCCGGCATGCAGAGGTATAACATAATCTGCCGTACGGACAATGGAAGAATCCGGACGATTGGTTAAGACTAAAGTTTGCGCACCATAAGAACGGGCGCGTTTGAGAGCGGTTATGGTGTCTATGGTTTCACCGGATTGCGAAATGCCGATAACCAGTGTTTTAGGGCTTGTAACGTTATAGCGATAGATATATTCGCTGGCAGCTTCAATACGAACAGGCATACGCAACCAATCTTCCATGATGAAAGCGGCTATCTCGGCAGCATGCAGAGATGTACCGCAAGCAACAATTTCTATATTGTCAATCGTTGCCGCAAGTTTGGCCAAATCAATCTCCGCAAAGCAGACAGGCTCGTTGATATGCGGCATATTGCGCTTTATGGCCTGACGAATAATTGCCGGCTGTTCGTTAATTTCTTTGAGCATAAAATGTTTATATCCATGTTTGGAAACGGCTAATTCGGCACAATTAATCGGTTCAATTTTTTTATTGATTGTTTGACCGGACAAATTTTTTACGATCACATTGTTTTTGCTAATGATTGCCATTTCATTATCATCAAGATATATCATTTTTTCGGCTTTACCGATAATCGCCGGCACATCACTTGCAACGAAATTTTCATTATTACTTAGTCCGATAATCAGAGGGGCATTTTTGCGAACGGCAATAATTTCATCAGGATAATTTTTGTGCATAATACAAAAAGCGTATGCACCTTTAAGCTGCTTGACGGCATTGATAACGGCTTGTTCAAGATTGCCGGTTTTATGCAGTTCGTACGCAATTAAATGTACGGCAACCTCGGTGTCGGTTTGGGAATAAAAATGAAAATTTTGTGCCTGCAGCATTTCTTTAAGCTCGCAATAGTTTTCAATTATACCGTTGTGAACTAAAACAAGTTGTCCGTTATCGGAAATATGCGGATGAGCGTTTTCTTCGTTAGCAACCCCATGTGTGGCCCAGCGAATATGCCCAATACCGATAGTGGCATTGGCAACTTGAGGAGTGCTTTGGATTTTACGGCATAAATTGGTTATTTTGCCGGCACTTTTTATGACGCTGATTTTGTGATTTTCGTTTAAAGCGATTCCGGCAGAGTCATAACCGCGATATTCCAAAGTTTTCAATCCGTCCAATAAGATTTCCGCTGCCGAATTGTTACCGATATATCCAAATATTCCACACATAATTTTACTCCTTTTTGTGTTATTCCGCGGCGATAAGCTCTGCTTCTTCCAACAGTTTCAGCTGGCGCAGAGTTTTTAAGATGTTTTCTTTGTTACGCTTTTTTATCGGCTTTATCGGGCATCCGGCATAAACGGTCCATGGTTCAAAATGATAACGTGACGGAACAAAACTTAAAGCCCCGATGGTTACGCCCTCCGGAATGTTGTTATCGGGCATAATGACGGAATTTGTACCGACACCGGTGAATTTTCCGAGTGTAACATTGCCCTTAATTTCTTTGACGAGCGGTAGCGAGTGGGTAACCAGCTCATTAACATAATCGTTGCTGGAAAGCCATATCCGAACGCCGGCTGAAAGTGATGAGTAGCTGCCCATAGTGAATTTATATTGTCCGTCGCCGCCGGCAATATATGTCCCCGGTGCAATTTCGCAATCATCGCCGATTTCACAGGCGGAAGATATGCGGCAAAAATCGGATATCCGGACATTGTTGCCAACCTTTACCAAATCCGGCTTTTTGATGATGACGTATTCGCCTAAAATGAA
>CAYOYE010000158.1:0-2695 GCA_964408115.1 uncultured Azospirillaceae bacterium | reverse complement strand
TTGTGGCCGAAAATACCGAATGGGTGAAAAAAAGTTTGGCGCGTAAGGGGTTTGCCGCTGAAAAAGTTGATGAACTTTTGGCGGCATATTATGAACTTAATAAATTAAAGACCGCGTCACAGGCGTTGGCAGAAGAAAAAAATAAGCTGAGTAACTCTATCAAATCGGTGTCGGCAGAAAAACGTCAGGACATAATTGCTCAAAGTAAGGCTTTGGGTGAAGAACTAAAAGTAAAGCAGGATAAATTGGCGGAATTGCAGGCTAAATTTGATGATATGATTTTGAGAATGCCAAACTATCCGAGTGAGGACAGTCCGGACGGACCTGACGACAGCGCAAATGTTGTGCGCCGGAAGGTGGGCGAACTGCCGCATTTTGATTTTGAGCCGAAAGACCACATTGAGTTGATGGAAATAAACGATTGGGGCGAAATGGAACGCATTGCCAAAGTTTCCGGTTCGCGTACTTATGCAATTAAAAATGATTTGGCACAGCTGGAACTGGCTATTCACATGATGGTTATGGATAAGTTGAGAGCTAACGGCTTTACACTGATTACCGTACCTGCCATTTCTAAAGAAAAGCCGCTATATAATCAGGGATATTTACCGTTTGCCAGAGATGAAGTTTATTATCTGCCGGCAGATGATGTTTATCTGTCCGGTACGGCGGAGTTGATTTTGAACTCTTTGCGCGCTGACGAAGTTTTGACCGAAGCGGAATTGCCGATTTTATATGCCGGATTTTCACCTTGTTTCCGCCGAGAAGCCGGGGCAGCCGGAAAAGATACCAGAGGTTTGGTCAGAGTACACCAGTTTTTCAAAACCGAGCAGTTCGTAATTTGCAAAAACGATATTGCCGAGAGCGAAAAATGGCATCAAAAACTGTTACAGATTTCAGAAGAAGTTTTGCAGGATTTGGAACTTCCGTATCAGGTTTTGGAAGTTTGTACCGGAGATATGGGCGCGCCGAAATACAGACAATATGATTTGGAAGCCTGGGTCCCATCGCAAGGTTGCTATCGGGAAACACACTCTTGTTCCAATATTACCGATTGGCAGGCCCGAAGAACAAATTTGCGCTATCGGGCAGATTCTGACGGCAAGATGAAATATTGTCATACTTTGAATAATACCGGAATTGCTACGCCGAGAGCGTTAGTGCCGTTTATTGAAAATCATCAGCAGGCAGACGGTACGGTCCGTATACCGGTAAAATTGCAGCCGTATATGGGCGGTAAAAAATTTATCGGGAAAAATGCTAAATAATGCAAAAGACCGTAGGCGACATTGTTGATTTTATGAATGTGATTGAAAGGGTATGCCTTGTCAAAAGGGATACCCTTCTTTCGGACGGAACGCCGGAAAATGATGCCGCACATATTTTCAAATTGGCGTTTTTAGTGATGCTGGTTTATCCTTATTTACAACATAAGTATGATTATAGCAAATTGTTAGAACTGGCTTTGGTTCACGATATTGTGGAAGGTGTTACCGGCGATTGTCCTCGTTCGGCACAGGTCGCGAATCCGCAGCGCAAAACCGAAAAAGAAAAAAATGAACGGGCGGCGATTGAAAGCTATCGGCAAATGTTGCCTCCGCCGTTGGATGAGCGTATTTATAATTTGTTTATGGAATACGAAAGTAAGGCAACGCCCGAAGCTCTTTTGGTTTCGGCTTTGGATAAGCTGGAAGCCAATTATCAGGCGAATCGGTTTGCCGACGGTGATATACGTTATTGGCAGGAATGTGAAAACGGTAATGAATATTATAAAATAGCCACCGCAAAAAAACAAACGGTTGCCAAATTAGATGAGCCGATTTTGACCGAAATGGAAGAAAAGGTTATTAAATTAACTTTGGAGAATATGCAAAAGTGTCGGATTTGTCTTTAATATCACTGGAAGTTGCTGTTTTTGATTGGGATAATACTTTGGCGATGAGCCGAGGTGCTTTGGTGTGTTCCGTTAATAAGGTTTTAGCGGAATTTGGTTTAGATGATTGGGATAAAGTTCAGCATTTACGCGATAGGAATCTTTCGTTTAGAGATAATTTTCCGCGAATCTTCGGTAGCCGGTCCGAGCAGGCTTATGCGCGGTATCGTGAAGTTTATCGCGAAAACGTTGCGTCTTTAATAAAAGCACCGGAAATGGCGGTTGAGGTTTTAAGGTATTTGCAAAATAAAGGGATTGAAAATATTATTGTTTCCAATAAAGACAGGTTGCTTTTGGATTTTGAGCTGCCGCTTTTGTACGATAGAACGCTGTTTAGTCGGATAGTTTGCGGACACGAGGCTAAACGCGATAAACCGTATCCGGAACAGTTATGGTATGGAGTTGACGGTTTGGTAAGTAAGGTATCTACGGATAATGTCTGGATGATCGGGGACAGCCCGATGGACAGTAACTGTGCGTTAAGTGCCGGTGCAAAAGCCATTCGCATAGGGCAGCCGATATGGGGGTGTGATGATGTATGCGAAAAGCAAAAGGAAATATTGTTTTTTGCAGATTTCGTAGATTTTTATCGGGCAATTACGGAGTAAAATATGCGCCGCAGAACTAAAATAAAAATAAAACGCTTAATAAGCAGATTGTTGTTTTGCTGGTTGGTGTTTTTGGTTGTTGCGGCTAATTTTTTGCGTTTGCGTGATAATGTTTATTCCAATTATGAAAAGGCTGCCGATTACGGTAGTGTTA
>CAYOYE010000157.1:0-2719 GCA_964408115.1 uncultured Azospirillaceae bacterium | reverse complement strand
TCAAGTTCCTTAAAAATATGTAACCAACTCAATATACGGGCGTACGCCTAACCGAATTTTGAAATCCGCTATATAGCGCGACATATCGCCCCACTCTGTCCACCTATCTATAAATGCCTTAGCATAATCAGGCGATTTTGACAACTGCACTGTTATGATATCCCCCAATAATTGGCGACATACTACAGGCATTTTTTCAAAATCAATATGGATTTTTTTATCGGCATCAAAATAAATTGCGCCAAAATGCAACAAGTAATTATATTCTATTAAATCGGCAACCCGATGAGCTTCGCCATCAGCCGGATACGCCGTTAATAAGTGCCGTCTTACCACCCAGGTTGTATAGATTTTTTTCAAATCCGTATCCGAGATAACACCGGACTTTACATATTCTGGCATCATTGCCGCCGAAATAACATCAGCCTTATGTTCTTCAATAATATGCTGATAAATTCCGAGTGCGGTTTGGTATGAACTGTCAGGTCCGAGAGAGTGGCCGTTTTCATGACCTATTGTGAACAGGTGGTCGGCTTCTTCGTCATAATATTTATGCAAATCTTCTGCCACTAAACCGGCTAAAATTTTTTCGTTTTTTTCTTTATCGGCGCACTGACGAACTTGCCGATGATAAACATTACGCCGCCCTCCGCCATGTTTAAGCGAAGGTTTGTCGTTATTCGGTAAATTTTGGGCTAATGTAATTCCACCGCGACACATTGCATAATCGCCTTGCAACGCCACCAAATCAACATCCACCATTGTTTGCTTCAAACCCTTATCACTACCGACATTCTGGACATATTCATCACAACGCGGCATCAATCCGGATAATTTCAACATTTCGTTCTTAAAGCGCAATAACGTTTCCGTACCTTGTTTATTAACAATACCTACGCGTACACCCAGCATATCTTTCGGCACCGGATTAATGCCGTATTTTTCCAGTTTTCGCACCAGTTCACCATCGGCAAACACCGAGGGCGTCATTTTATCCTCATAATTTTCCCGACTTATTGTAAATTCCAGCGGAGTATTTTGCATTTCCGCCCAATGCTTATCGGCCAGAATATCCATTTCTTCATTGTTCTGCAACAAAGCCTGTGCCTGCCATTCCAAATATTCTTTAAACAAACCGTCTGTCGTAAAATGGGCAGCACATTCCAGTTCATTAGCTATTTCCGAAAATTCTTCGGCAAAATATTCGGTATAATCTATGGCTTTTAACTCATCATCTTCTCTGCGCACCATTGTTCGGGCGCTTAATATGGCCCGAACTTCGGCAGATTTTCCCGCATCAAGCATTTTACCTATAATCTGCCGAAACTCGTCTTCCGTCATATCCGTAGGGTAAAAGTTCTTACCGGTATAACCCCGGATTCCCTCAAAAATTTCTATCGGTTCTTTATCTATTCCGTTATAACCTGCCACCCCGTGCAGCGAAGTAAACAATTTCAGCGCATCGGAAATATATTCATCACCGGCAGCTGCCACTTCCAATGCCTGTTTTTGCACCAAATTAAGCGGATGATCCATTTCTAACGCCACATCATTGATAATTTTAGCGGCATTT
This sequence comes from uncultured Azospirillaceae bacterium, assembly GCA_964408115.1. Lineage (GTDB taxonomy): Bacteria > Pseudomonadota > Alphaproteobacteria > RF32 > CAG-239 > RUG410. The sequence goes on along the minus strand of CAYOYE010000157.1, from coordinate 1,146 downwards.
ACCAGATATTCCAACGCTTTTTTATCATTCTCCGCCAAACCGGCATACGCTTCATTTTCTTTATCTATCAGATAAATTTTTCGCATTTCGTTTTGCACTTTATTTTTCAGTTCTTCCGGCGAATATTTAATTTTGAATCCGTTAATATCCATATTTTATCTCCACTGTCTTAAATTTATAAAAATTAATTTTTTCATCCGCTATATCGGCCGGAATATCCGCCTTTTCGCGCAATACCTCCACCAAATCTTCCGGATTATCCGGACGGTCATCTGCCACAAGCGTAGCCGACCACCCACGATAACGGGCATATACTCCGTCATCTTCTTCTAACTTACTCATCAACATACTGTTTTTATCAAATTCTACCCTTTCCTTGTCCGTCAACAGATATATGCGGATAAACTCCGCTCTTTCCATAGAATAGTTGCGAACAAATTGCTTTGCTGCCTCGGCTAACGAAACGATAACACCGTCTTGTTCATCTGACATTGCGGATTCGTAAATTTCGTTATATTCATCATCATAAACCTTTACAATTAAACTTCCCCGATCGTAAAGGCGGTAATTTTCTTTATTTTTCGGCGGCATAATCGGTTCTTCTTTATTGGTAAACTGCGCTAAATTAACCTCAAAATACCCCACCAAATCCCGCCAATATTTATTTTTATAACGTTCCAAATTTTCTTTTTGTTTTATTGCCAAAGGCTCATCTTTCCCCATTAGCGGCAGTAAAGTTGCATAATCTTTCTCAACCGCGCGGGCGATTTGCGTATCTATCACATCAAAAACACTCATCTGATAAGAATGTTTTTGCGCCAAATAGACAGCCTCCTCCACCAGAAAATCGCTGTTTTCATTGCCAATACCGTTTGTTAAATCTGCCAGCACAATAACAATACTGTCGGCCTTATTCAGATAGCTTTCAATTTTATCTTCTTCCGCCGGCTTTTCGGCAGTAAGCATATAGTCATAAATATTCTCTACATCCATAACCCTTTGAAGAATTTTTTTATGTTTCGGCAAATCTACCGTTTCGTCATACACCAATACAACATTCTTTATCGTATTATTTTGCCGGATTTCTTCATAAAGTTTTTCTATGACCGCTGCTCCGTATTTTGTTATTTTTTTAGGCGCGACAAT
>CAYOYE010000156.1:0-2732 GCA_964408115.1 uncultured Azospirillaceae bacterium | reverse complement strand
ACATGCGCATCGTCTTAGAGCCGAACATCACGAGCGGCAAGGATGTGCTGAGCGTCGAGGGGCTGGCAAAGTCGTTCCCGGACAATCCATTGTTTTCGGATATTGATTTTGAGTTCGGCCGCAATTTTGTTAATTTACAGGTTAATGCCAATGCACTGGTCAACATCAATGAAAAAATCGCCTCGGTCGGCTTTGAAAGTGAATATCATACTACAGGTGATAAGTTAGATATGGAAATATATTTTTCCGATTTAATTCTCTCGGATATGATGAACGGATTTAATGAAACAACGCAAGAAAATGCCCTAACCGAAATGAGCATTGAAGTTCCGGTGAACGGCAAAATTAATACGACCTTAAAATTGGCGGAAGTTCTCCAACATCCGGAAGATGCTGCCGATTATTTGAACAGCGCCATAGAGTCCATAAAATTTGAAGTAGACGGCGGACATGGTTATATTGCCTTTGATAATGAAGAAAAATATAATTATGACATAGATGAATTGTCGCTTACCGGCGAAGTTACCGGAGGTATTGATGAAATCCATATTGATAATGCAGATTTCAAAATGGGCGGACAGACGGCAAGTATCAGTTTATATGCCAGTGGTTTGGAAACATATTATTTAGAGCGCTCTCCTAAAGATTTGGCAGTTCGCTTTACGGCAAAAGTTCCACAGTTTCCGCTGGATGATTTATCACACTTTTGGCCTCGTTATATTGCCGAACCGGCCTGGCAATGGTGTAAAGACGGTTTAACCGGCGGACTGGCTAAAAATGCCGAGTTTGTTTTTGATTTTGGATTTAATGAGAAAACCGAGAACTGGGGCTTGCTAAACCTTGACGGTAAAGCTGAACTGATTGACGGCGATTTATTTTATCTGGAGGGTATGCCGCTGGTTCATAATGTTTACGGTACTGCTTATTTTACGCCGCGTAATATTTTAATAGAGGTTGATAAGGGCGTAACTGACGGTGTTATTATTACCGGCGGTAAGGTTAATATTTATGATTTAGATAAAGATGATAATTTTATATCCATTGATTTAATCGGAAATTCCAGCATTACGGATGCCTTAAATCTTATTAATAATCCGCCGCTGGAATTTACTAAAGAAATGGGGTTTGATGCACAAAAAATCACCGGTAACGTAGATGTAAAACTTAAACTGGATTTTGAACTGCGGCATGATTTGGATGCTAAAGATATAAAGGTGGATGTTCAGGCCGATTTGCACGATATTAAAATAACTGAATTAGTGCCGGATCATACGGTTTCGGCGCAGGATATGAAACTGCAGGTTACACAAGCCGGCTGGAATTTGCAGGGTGATGTGGCGTATGATAATATGCCGTTAAAGTTGGCGGTTAATGAAAAATTTGCGGATAAAAAATATAAAAGCAAGTGTAATATTTCGTTTGTCTTAAATGAGGCAGCCAAGAAAACTTTAGGCCTTGACTGGAGTATAATCAATGCCCCTAATATTGTCGGATATGCAACCGTAAATGCCGATATAACCGTAAAAGATGACGGATTAACCGATATTTTGGTTAAGGCCGATTTGGCAAATACCAAAATAGATTATTCGTATTTCGGCTTTGTAAAAGAGGCTAAACAACCGGCAACCTTAAAAGCTCTGGTTAAAATGCAAAACAACAAAGTTATTTCCGTTTCGGACATTAGTTTGATTAAGTCCGGTTTTACGATTAACGGCAACGTTGTTATGTATCCGAGCGGACGTGTTAAAACGGTTGATATTTCAGATATAAAAGGTCCGAAAACTTCTGCCCGAGCTAAAATAAGTCTGACGGATTCGGGTAACCCTTCGCTCAAAATAGATGTATCTGGTAACAGCTATGATTTAGCACCTTTGTTTGATAAAACAGATGAAAAAGATGAAGATAAAAAAGAAACGCCGGTACAGAAAAATGATGATGACGGACTTGAAAACGTTAATAATTCCGATATATTTATAGCGGTAAACAGTTTGTGGACCAATGAAACCACGCCGATTAAAAATTTTGCCGGCAGTGCTAAATTGCGCCATGGTATAGGTATAGATGAAATACATTTGGTCGGTAACTACGGTATAGATAAGTCCATCAAACTCAAGCTTGATTATATTCCGAAAGGCAAGAATGAACATTATCTTTCAATAGACAGTAATAATGCCGGAAGTACATTAAAGGTTTTACGTTTATACGATAATATGGTGGGCGGAACTTTGAAGATTGAAGCACGACGAGCCGCAGATAAAAAATTTATCGGTCATGCTCAAGTACGCGATTTCAGTATTCAGAATGCACCGGTTATAGCTAAACTTTTGACGGTTGCTTCATTTACCGGAATGTTGGATTTATTGAAAGGTGACGGCTTGACATTTACGCACTTTAATGCACCGTTTGAATATCAGTATAAAATAGTTAAATTGCAAGATGCCAAGGCAGAAGGAAATGTTGTCGGTATTACTACCGGCGGTACTTTTAATCGGGCAACGGACGCCATCAAAATGGCAGGCGCTATTGCTCCGGCCTACAGCCTGAACAGATTGCTGGGGAAAATACCAATGGTCGGTAATTTATTGGCAAGTAAGGACGGTACGATTTTTGCCGCCACCTATAAAATAGACGGGACCGGTAAAGCTCCGGTTGTTGATATTAACGCTCTTTCAATTTTAAGCCCTAATGCCTTAAAAGAATGGTATAACGAAACGTTTGGAACAAATAATGAT
>CAYOYE010000155.1:0-2734 GCA_964408115.1 uncultured Azospirillaceae bacterium | reverse complement strand
GTATTTTTCAAAGAATTGACGTTCAAAAGTAAAATCCGCTATCTGCTCTTAAAATATCACCTGCGGAAAAATTAATCAGTGTTTCAGATAAAATAAATCGTATATTTTTGCAAATATAATATTGGTATAAACAAAAATTATAGTGCTGACCGTATAATCAAACCAATTATTAAGCCCGTAAATTTTATCAATTTGCATGGCTATTGCTTCCGGATACAGCAACAGAGCGGAAATCAGCGCAAATTGAACATAGTTTCCTTTAGATTTATCTCCGGCCTTGCGAAAAGAAGAATTATGCCCACGCAAAGACGAAATCCACGCTAAATAAGGCTTACAAATCAGAAACGGCGACAGCAACGATAAAACTCCGTAACCCAGCAATATGTTGGTAAAAGTGGCAGGATTTGCCCCCGATGACGACATATCTTCCACCGCCTGCATATAATGTTCGTAAAAATTTAAATATAAATCGTCAAACCCCAGAAAAAACGGCAACATAGGCAATAGAACAATGCAAACCATAACCAAAAACATCAGCACTAAAGCCTTGCTGGACGGCGTCAGGCTACCCAAAACGGTTTTACTGAAAACATAGGGTTTAAGATGATAGTAATAGCGATAAAATACGCACCAAAAAACATAATAGGACATAAACCAAAGAATACTAAACGGATTGGATATACCTTCGGGCAAGGCCTTTAACACCAGCATAAACGCCAGATTAACCGAAAAAACGCCCAATGAAAAAAGCGGATTTTCTATAATATATCCGTTTGTTTCGCGCAACAGTTTCCCTATTTTGATGCGTACGGGAATATTTTTCGGGCTAAGTTTCGGCATTAATTTTAAACTCCCGTATTCAATTTATAGCCGCCGCTGTCCGTTATGATCAGGCGGCGATGCGTATTATTTTCCACTTTTTGCCGTAAGCGGTAAATATGTGTTTCTATGGTATGCGTTGTAACTTCTCCGTTATAATTCCACACATCTTTTTGCAGCTCGTTTTTTCCGACAAATCGGTCCGCACACTTATACAGATATTTGATGATTCCGACTTCCTTTTCCGTCAATTTGATAACCTTTCCGCTTACCAAATCGGCTATTTCTTTAGTGGCTGGACGCAGTTCATAATCATTGAAAGAAAGGTATCCGGCTACGGAATTATCCAGTTTGTTATTAGCCGTTTGCAAAACATCTATCAGCTGCCGCAGTTTGAACGGCTTTTTGATAATAATGTTCAGCCTGTCATCAGCATTATCTGCACTTGATGTTAATAAAATAATCGGCATATTGGCATTAGCTTCGCGAATCTGCCGACATTTTTGTATATTTTCATCAACAACCGTAATTTCCGGCATTTCTTCGGTAAACACCGAATCCGCTAAAAAACGGCTAATCTGCCCTGTTAAATCGTTTTTAAAATCCTCATTATCGGAATATAAAGAAAGTGCGGTCATCTGTTATTCCTAAAAAGTAAGTTCCAAACCGCCTATAACGGCATAGCCCTCGTTATCTGCCACATCATCACCCTTATATTTGGCATACGCGGTTGCCAAATATAAGGCAGTGTATTTATTGATTGCCAACCGATTGGCAAATGTCAGAATATCATCACGATTTTGCGTTTTATCGGCATACGAAGCAAAATATGTTATACCGGTTTTCAGCGGTCCGATTTCGTAGCTCAAGCCGACATTATAGGCCTTACCGCGCCGATAACCGTCAAAATATTGCGGCATATTGTCGGCTGTTTGTATGTTTAGCGCGTAATCGGAAGATGAGGTAAAATTCTGCCGATACGAACCGCCTAAAGTCCACCCTTTACGATATATGCTGATACCTGCCGAAATTTCGTTATCGTTTTTGCGGTTATAAGCATAACCGAGTGAGCTTTCAATCTCTGCATAATATAAATCAACGCTATGATATAAGCCGGCAGCATAAGACGAACGGTTATCGTATTTACTGTGTTTATTTAGCAATCCGGCCTCGGAATAGCTATCCGGAGTGTATGAAAAAGCCGCCTTCACGCCGGACATTTCCGGTGTTGTATAACTGATTTTCGGAGCGTCTGCGTCGGTGTTTAAAAAAGTGGAATTAACGGTTTTATATGTCGTTACCTTACTGTTGCGCTGCCAATTCGGATTATTAATGAAATCACTGATCGGCGAATTGTTCGTCCGAAAATAGCCGACCGAAGGCGCGCCGACAGCTAATTGATATGCCGCATTATAAACCTGCCCGACATTAAATTCACCGTATTTCAGATTAAGCGTGCCGTAAATATTTTCGCCCCAATCTCCATGATTGTAGTCCTCAACATTGCGTCCACCTGATATTTGCGCATCTAATCCCAAACGAAATTGCGTGTTTTCATCAACGGCATAACCGAGAGAAGATGATACTTCGGCAGCAACGGGAGTATGTGAATTTTTATAATTTGCGTTGTTTTTACCGGCATAATCGCTATATCCGTAGAATCCGTCAGCCACACCGGAATATTCATAGATAAAAGAACCGGCATAACCGCTGACCGGAACAAAAGACAATAGAGCTTACAGCAAAATTTTTTTCATTTCAATATCCTAATATCACAACTCAATTTATGTATTCGGCAGGCTAATGTCAACAAAAATTGTTGCTTTGTCAAAATAAGCCTGTTTATAAAGTAGTAAATAGTGCTTTTAAATTTTGTTTTATTTGACTTATATCATCTAAATTTGTAGGAAAAGGA
>CAYOYE010000154.1:0-2748 GCA_964408115.1 uncultured Azospirillaceae bacterium | reverse complement strand
ATAAATATTGTTACTTATTAATTAAAAAAACAACAAAACATTGCAATATTTTTTTTATCGTGTAAAATTGCAAAAAAAGCAAAAAGGTACATAAATGAAAAAATGCTCGCTCTACTTAAATAAAATTCTGACTAATAATTTGATAATGTTGTCTTTTTTCACATTCATAAGCATTATGCTATGTGTCATCTTCCGTTACGAAGTTGTCAGTGATTTCATCAATTATCACTATTATCTGCCATGGGCCTATTTTCACAATCGTACATTTACGGATATTGCCGTAGCTATGGAAAACAGTTACCACAATCCGCTAATAGAAATGCCTCTGTATTTTATTACTAACGCTTTTAACGACACACCGATAGTTCTCCATATTTATAATGCACTGTTCTGGGGTGCTTTAGTGTTTGTTTTTTATAAATTATGTCTGTTGCGCTTTGATATTTTAACTATCCGCGGAAAAATCCAAACGGCCGTCACTATGTTGCTTGTCATGACCGGATTTGCCTTATTAACCCAAAACGGTACCAGTTCAAACGAAGTTCCGGTAATTTTAGGTGTTATGACATCACTTTACTTCTTATACAAAGAGTTATTTGTCTTAAAAAAACAGCGGGCGGACGTTTTCTTTTTAACCGGCTGCCTAATGGGAGCCTGTTTAGGACTAAAGCTCACCTGCATAACATACTGCCTGTCTTTAGGGTTTACTCTGATTATATTTTTTAAGTATCTACGCGAACCGTTCAAGGCTATCGGCTTATTCATTATCGGCGGTTTTCTGGGCTTCGTTTTAACAGACGGGTGGTGGGCCTGCATTTTATATCAGGAATTTGATAACCCGATGTTCCCGTATATGAATACATTGTTTAAATCACCGTATTATGCGGATAAATTTTTAACCTATAGTTCTTTTTATGAAAAAAAGCCTATAGATTACCTCATCTTCCCGTTTTTAGCATCTTTTCAACGCAAGGTCCAAATTACATCCGAAGCATATATGTTGGATGCAAGGCTGGCGCTCGGATATATACTGTTGTTTATCTATTTGATAACTGCATTAATAAAAAAACGCCTTATTGCCGATATAAAAAATCATCCGGCAACTACGTTTTTGGTAATATTTACAATTTTAAGCTATGCTATCTGGTTTCAGATTTTCAGCATTATTCGCTATGCCATTCCGATAGAAATGATTATCTCGCTAATGATTGTAACGTATGTGTCCGGATTTAAGCCGCAAAAAGAAATAACTAAAATAATTCACGCCAGTGTTTGCATTATTCTTTTGTTTATCCTGTTGTCCGGCTTGCCGTTTACCAGTTGGGGAAATCGTAAGTATATGGATAAAATCCGAGATGTTGAAAGAGTAACTCTACCGAAAAACTCCCTGCTTTTAGGTTTATCTCCGAATACCGGACTGGCCGTAACTAAAATAGTTGAAGACAATCCGGACGTTAAAATAGCCAACGAAACATCTTCCTTTACGCTTCCGGACACATATATGTTTGAAAAGATTAAAGAATATCGTAAACGCAGTAATTTTGTCGGCTATTTGATTGCCCTAAAAACCACCCGCGAAGAATTTGACCGTAATTCGCCGGTAAAAGAAATTAAAGACTTGAATATTCCGGAAATTTTTGAAAATCTGCAATATATCATAAAATACGAGTTAGGCGTAAACAACTTTTATTGTCGCAGCATACATGATGTCTACGGCTTTAATCGCATTTTTTTATGTATTGATAAAAAGAATAAGAGGCTTGTTTTTCCGAGAAGATTGCCTTCGGAAAAATAGAAATTAAATTTTTTGTTTGAGGATATAATGAGTAAGTTTTATTGTTTCCATTGTCAAAAAGAAGTTTCGCCGTATCATCTCTATCGGTGGCGTATCTGCCCGCATTGTTGGCATAAAATCACCGACAACGGCGCCGGTTTTTACCTGATATGTGATCGTTGTGGCGCAAATATGCCTGTTGACGCGCAAAACTGTCCTAAATGCGGTGCCGGTGCAAACGGCAATCCCGATATATTACCTCTACCGACTTTATTCAGCCAAAACTGGACTGCTTGGCTGATTCGCGCTGCTTTATTGTTCTTCAGCATCATACTAACGCTTGGGATTATCTATATATCGTTTTATCTTATGAGCATCTTTTTTGTGATAGCTTTCATATACTTTATTTATAATATGCTACACAACAGATAGTTTTGTCGCCACACAAATTATAAAAATTTCAAAGCTACCATGCAGTTATTCCAGCGACAGTTACAAGCCTGATCCGCTTCATCGCTGGACATCGGTTTACGGGAGATAGTGCCAAAATCTGACGTTTTCTTATACGCTTCATTCAAATTATCAACCAACAAATATGTCCGCAAATTATAAAAGCCGTTGTACGGAGTTGACGCCGTAACTGCCGAAGCCTCTAACCCCAAAAAATTAGGGATCTGACGTCGCCAATCGGTTTCGGCCATAAGCATACAGGCATCTTTATTAAGATTTGTGAGCAGTAAAATATAGGCACTTACTCCTCCGTATATTTTATTATATTTTTCCGGATCTTTATAATTGGCAAAATACAATGTTCTCTCCGAAATCTTGGCAAATGCTTCGTAAAAATACATTTTTCCACCGAAACGGTTAGGAATTATATAGCCTTTTGCAGTATTTTTCGTTTCAATATCAAACGGTAGAATATTATCTGACAAAGCCACACTTGTATTATCAAACAAGTAATATTTTTGTCC
>CAYOYE010000153.1:0-2751 GCA_964408115.1 uncultured Azospirillaceae bacterium | reverse complement strand
ATTGGTTATAGCTTTTATTTTTTTAAATGATGTGTCTTTGGAAATCTTTGATTTGGCGCAATAGTATCCATAGGGAAACTATGCACCCGTAAAGTGCCTACTTTTCATTGGCTAAAAAATATTTTATATTATTCGGCAGTGCAAAAGTAGGGAGTGAAAAATGAAAAATCTGCAAAAACTAAATATTTCAGGAGCGTTGGTTTATCCGCTTGTTGAAGGCGGTAAAGGTATTAATGGGACTGATGGCCGAAGTTCGGGTGCGTGGGCCAAAGAGGGCGGCGTAGGTACGATATCTATGGTTAGTCCGACTTTTGTGAACGAAAACGGGATTGAAGTTAAAGAAGAATTTTTGCAGAAAAATCGTCCGGATAGACATCGGGAAATGGTGGAATATGCAATAAAAGGCGGTATTTCACAAGCAAAAATAGCACACGAAATTTCCGGTGGTAACGGTCGTATCCATATTAATATGTTATGGGAAATGGCAGATTCTCAAGAAGTTATCATTAGAGTTTTAGAGGGGGCAAACGGGCTAATTAACGGAGTTACCTGTGGCGCAGGATTGCCGTATAATTTAGGGCAAATAGCGTCTGAACATCAGGTGTATTACTACCCGATTGTATCTTCGGCAAGGGCGTTGCAAATTTTGTGGAAACGCTCTTTTAGAAAATATGCCGAATATTTAGGCGGAGTGGTTTATGAGGATCCATGGTTGGCAGGTGGACACAACGGGTTGTCTAACGCCGAAAATCCGTTAGAACCACAGCGCCCATACGAACGGTTGGTTGAGCTGCGCAAGGCTCTGACCGAAATAGGATTGGCAGAATTACCGATAATTATTGCCGGAGGTGTCTGGAGCTTGAGCGATTGGCAGGACTATATTGATAATCCGGAATTGGGTAATGTGGCTTTCCAGTTTGGTACAAGACCAATGATTACAAAGGAAAGTCCGATAAGTGACGGCTGGAAAAAATTGATGCTAAACACCAAAAAGGGCGATGTTATTTTGCAAAAATTCAGTCCGACCGGATTTTATTCTTCGGCGATTAAAAATAAGTTTTTGCTAAATTTGATGCGCCGGAAAGAAGCGGAAATACCGTATAGTGAGGTGCAAACGACAGAAATGGGGGCTGTGGTAGCCGTATCGCCGGTAAAAAATGTGTATGTTCGTGCCGAAGATTTGGCGCATGTAGAAAAACAGCGGACTCTCGGATATACGGTGATTAAGGAAACTCCGGATTCTACGTTGGTATTTTTGACAGACGATGAATGGAAAGAAATGCAAAACGACAGAGCAAAATGTGTCGGTTGTCTGTCACAATGTCAGTTTTCGGCTTGGTCACGTGCCGATGGTGTAACCGGTAAAATACCTGATCCGCGGACGTATTGTATTCATAAAACATTGATGGATATCGGACATGGCGGTTCGGTGGATGATAATCTGGCTTTTGCCGGACACAGTGTATATCGTTTTAGTGAAGATCCGCTATATGCTAACGGCAATATACCGAGTGTGCATGACTTGTTTTCTGCAATATTAGCCGGAAAATAGCGGTGAGTGAAACAAAAAAACATCTTCCATATTGTAATGGAAGATGTTTTTTTACGGTCATTAAAAATAAGGGATACAATAGCAGGAATTGAGCCTTGCTATAGCCTTGGAAATTTTTTTCATAAAATCGGCATCCTTTATCAGCTCATGATTATTCTTATATTCCTCTATAAGATAAGCATAATCTTTTTTTGCTGCGTACAGGAGTGGTTGCAGATGTTTAAAAATTTCAAGATCTTCCAGACTGTCTACTATTTCTACGGTATACAAAAAGTCATTGTGGTATACTATAAATTCGTTCAACAAATTATTTAGTTTGCTGGCAGATTTTTCAATGTAGACATGGGCATAAGTCTGTTGCCGGTATCTGGCATCAATCATACAAAATTCAAACACGTCAGTGTAGACGGGGAAACTCATAACTTTTTCGTAGTCGGCCGGTACTTTTTGATGGCAATATCGGTCTATGCGCTGTAGATAGTCCTCCGTCAGTTTAAAGATGCCTCCGCTAAACCTGTCAGGTTCGGTGTCGGGGTAAATCTCGTCAGAGCATGGAGAATGATAAGCAAAAGACAAACACTCATTTTCGGTTTCGGAAAGAAACAAATCTTTCGTGGTTGCATGCTGTAAAACCTTGATGATTCTTTCGCGACCGAATTTTGGGATATAATAATCCAACATCTTGCCGAATTTAGGACTTTTTTCAGGAATTTCTCCTAAAAAAGTTTCGGTAGCAAGCTGCATATTTCGGCGCAGCAAGGCAAATTTTTTGTTAGTAGCGGTAAATATTTCACCATACTTACCGTTAAGTTGTTTAACCAAATCATCTAACTGTATTTCGGCATCGGAAAGAGCTATACAGACAGAATCTACCAGAGAGTATATTGATGAACAGTCGGCAATATGAAGTTGCGATTTTTTCGCAACCGACTTAACAAAATCAGTTTGCCAACAAACCGGATATTCATCATAATACATTTCGGCGAGAGATTTTGTATCTTCATAAATGTAATTTACAAAATCAACCAAATCAATAAGACCGCTTTCGCTTTCATTTTCAAACACAAAATCTTCATCTATGTCATCAGGAGATGTATATTTATACAAATCCTTACGCAGCAGAAAGAAATTGCGTAGCACACGTTTCCAGAATTTATCCTTATTGGCTAAATACTGTTTGAACTCGTTTTTATCCATAA
>CAYOYE010000152.1:0-2770 GCA_964408115.1 uncultured Azospirillaceae bacterium | reverse complement strand
CCTAAAGGCAAACATATAGCCCATTGCAATCACCAGCATATTTATAAAAATAAGCGTCAGACTGCCTAACATTCCAAATTCTTCGGAAAACATCGTAAAAATAAAATCCGTATGTTTTTCCGGCAAAAAATTAAGATGCGTCTGCGTGCCGTTCAAAAAACCTTTACCAAACAAACCACCCGAGCCAAAGGCAATTTTAGACTGAATAATATGATACCCTGCCCCTAACGGATCGCGTTCCGGATTAAAAAATATCAGCACCCTGTTTTTTTGGTATTCGTGCAAAAAATTCCACGCTACCGGCAACAGCGCCCCTCCGACTGCCCCCACCAGAGCAAATTTCCACCACTGCACGCCGACAATAAATAAAATAATGGTTGCCGTAAACAACAACATCAGCGCCGTACCCAAATCAGGCTGCAAAATAATCAATCCGACCGGCACCAAAGCGGCTACCACCGGAATAATAATCCCTCTTAACGAATGTATCCCCTGTACGGTAATAGAATCAAAATAACGCGCCAAAAACAACACCAACCCGATTTTCATCAATTCCGAAGGCTGTATCTTAAACAAGCCTAAATTAATCCAGCGTTGTGCCCCCATTCCGATATGACCGGTAATTTCCACCGCAAAAAGCAGTATTAAGGACATAAAATAAAACATATAAGCATAGCGATAATAGTAGCGCACATCTACCAGCGCCATTATCAGCATCAGCCCCAAAGCCAAACCAAAGCGGGAAATATGCAACACCGCCCAAGGTTTCCAACTGCCGTTTGCTGCCGAATATAGAGTAATTGTGCCTATCAACGCCAGCAAACATATCAACAATATGTATGTAATACTCAACCCGAAAAAACGCTCTTTCAAACCGGTATTCTGTCCGCTATATCCTATGCCGTACATTTTGCAATCCCTATTTAATATCCAATTCCAAAGCCTTTTTCAAAATTCGTGAGGCAATCGGCGAAGCCACACCGGCCCCCGAAGAACCATGCTCCACAATAACCGCCACCGCATACCGCGGACTGTCTACCGGAGCAAACCCCATAAACCAGGCGTGATTTCTTAGACGCCATGGCAGATTATTATCATTTATAATTCCGTTCAGTCGTTCTTTCATAGATATGCGCCGCACCTGTGTCGTTCCGGTTTTTCCGCCCAGCATAGCCCCGTTAAAATTAAACGCGGCACGACGGGCCGTTCCATCCGGTCTGTTCACCACTTCAAACATCCCCTGTTTAACTATTTCTATGTTTTTGGTAGAAATATCCAGTCGCTTAATTTTTGCCGTTTCATCGGCCGTTGGCTTAATAAACGTTGGCTGTACGGCATAACCGCCGTTTACAACCCGCGCCAACATTGTCGCCAACTGTAACGGCGTAACCAAAACATATCCCTGACCAATGCCGGAATTTGCCGCATCACCGTATGTCCACGCCGTTCCGTATTTAGCTTTTTTCCAGCTTTTAGACGGAATGATGCCACCTTTTTCATTATCCAAACCAACCGGCAGAGGCGCTCCGAGTCCAAGTTTAAGCGCCATATCGCGTATTTTTTCAATACCGATTTTCATTGCCGTTTCATAAAAAAATATATCGCATGAATAACGCAAAGCCTCAATCACATTCAAACTTCCATGTCCGCTATGTCGCCAACAGTGAAAACGAATATTGCCGATATCAACACCTCCGGAACAGTTAAAACGCGTATTCAAATTAATTGCACCCGATTCCAACGCCGCCAGTGCCACCACCACCTTAAACGTAGACCCCGGAGAATACTGACCGGATACGGCTTTATTAATCAGCGGTGTCCGTTCATTGTTCAACAAAGCATTCCAATGCTTATAGCTTATCCCGTTAATAAACAGATTCGGATTAAACGACGGCGTTGAAACCAACGCTAAAATTTCGCCGGTTTTCACATCTAACACCACCGCCGCACCGCTTTCGTCACCAAAAGCCTCGTATGCGGCCTTTTGCAGGCGTGTATCAACAGTTAGCGTCAACGAATCCCCTTCCTCACCGGCATTACGTTCAATTTCTTTCATCACACGCCCGTAGGCATTTACTTCCAGCTTAACCGTTCCACCCTTACCTTGCAGTTTATCATCAAAATATTTTTCTAATCCCGACTTACCGATTTTATACCCCGGCATCATATACAGCGGATTATTTTTTTTATCATTCTCCGAAACCGGACCGACATAGCCCAAAACATGAGCATATAAATCGGCATAAGGATAATAGCGGCTTAAACCCTCATTAATTTCCACTCCGGGTAAATCAGGCGCATTCAACAAAACTTTAGCCACATCTTCCCATGGCAGGTTATTTTTCAGCTTAACCGGTATAAACCGCCTTTTTTGCTTTATTTCTTTGATTATTTTATTTTCTTCATCTTCCGAAATCGGCAAAATTGTTTTCAACTTATCCAAGGTTGCCTGCACATCAGGAGTTTGCTCGGCAATCATCAGCATCTGAAAATCCTGTTCATTACGCGCAATTATTTCGCCGTTTCGGTCATAAATTAAGCCGCGCGGTGGCACTAAAAATCGGGTTGATATTCTGTTTTCATCAGACATTGTCCGATATTTGTCCGCCTCGTAAATCTGTAAAAAATATAACCTGGCCGCAATCACCAACAGCAGAACGAACTGGATTACGCCCCAAATAAACGTCCTAAAAATCAACACTTTGCCTTTGCTGTTTTCACGGTTCATATTCTATTTTCCTTTAAACAGACATTAGCTATCATAACGTTG
>CAYOYE010000151.1:0-2774 GCA_964408115.1 uncultured Azospirillaceae bacterium | reverse complement strand
GTGTTTTAATTTGATTTAGTAAGTCATCAACATATTGTGGTAACGTTGTTCCGGCAGAACCGTAAATATGTTTATCAAACAACAGGTTATTACCGGTTACTTCCTTATTAAATTCTAACGTTTCCGCCCCGAACATTTTAGCTATTTGTACAAATCCGGCAGCCGGATAAACAACGCCCGAAGTCCCGACAGATATAAACAGGTCGCAGGTTTGTAAAAGCATATCCGTTTGTTTTGTGTAGAGCAGATTCTCTCCAAAAAAGACAATATTCGGTTTTAGCATTCCGACAGTACCGCAATTTTCGCATTTATCATCAGAATTTACATCATTCCAAGTGTGAAAAATATGTCCGCAATTAAGGCAAACTATTTGGTCTATCTGCCCATGAATATGATAAACATTATGCGTGCCGGCTTTTTCATGGAGGGTGTCAACATTTTGCGTTATGACACTAACATTTGCCGGATAATTTTGTTGCAGTTTACTGATGGCATAATGAGCATCATTCGGCTGTGCCTGATATAGTTCCGGTCGCATATCATTGTAAAATTGGTGCACATATTCCGGATTTCGGTAATAGGCCTCTATGGTAGCCACATCTTCAACCCGATGATTGTTCCACAAGCCGTTTTCGCTACGGAAAGTGGCAAGTCCGGATTCTGCCGAAATTCCGGCTCCTGTCAGAAAGACGATATTTTTATATGTTTTAGCCATTTGTTATATCTTCATACAGTTTTTCGCCACTGGTTTGTTTTAGTTGGGCCTTTTGCATATTGTCACGATAAACAAGACGGTTTTGATATACCTTATCTATTGTTTCTACCAAGAGGTTATCATTTTGTAAATCGGCATCATTAATGATTTCGGCAAAACCGTTTTGTTGAAAAGATTTAGCATTAAGCGCCTGTTCGCCACGACTTGAAGTTGACGGAAGCGGTACAAGTATCATCGGCTTTTGCAGGCTTAATAACTCAAAAATCGCATTAGAGCCGGAACGGGAAACAACAACATCGCTGACAGCCATAAAATCTTTTAATTCCTTATCAACAAATTCAAACTGTGCGTATCCGCTTTTTTGTAAATTTGTTTGCTGTCCTTTACCGCAAATGTGGATAATTTGGTATTTTTGCAATAGTGTATCGGCATTTTTCGTGACTGCGTCATTTAGGCTTTTGGCCCCAAGTGAACCACCGACGAACATAATTACCGGTTTGTCTTTGGTAAAGTTGCATAAAGTCAGCGCATTTTCCGGATTGCCGTTATTTAATCTGTCAGACAAAACCGGTCCGACATATTTGACTTTAGCCGGATTTTTAACGTATTTAGAGGTATCGGCAAAAGTGGTAAAAAACGTATGCACAAAAGGTAGCGACATTTTGTTTGCTAATCCGGGGGTAACGTCAGATTCGTGCATAAATATTTTTTTACCGCATAAGAAACCGCCGACAACTACCGGAAACGATACGAAACCGCCTTTAGAAAAAATAATATCCGGCTTTTCTTTATGAATTATTCCAGTTGCCTGTAAAATACCCAAAGGAACTTTTAGGGCGTCTTTGAAGTTTTGCCACGAAAAATAACGCCGCAGTTTTCCTGTTTCTATGGCATAATAGCGTACATCCGGCAAGGCAGCAATAAGTTCCCGTTCAATTCCGGTTTTTGAGCCTATATAAACTACTTGCCAGCCCTTTTGCAAAAATAAGGGAATTAGGGTCAGGTTTAATGAAACGTGTCCGCCCGAACCACCGCCGGTAAATACAATTTTTTTCATATTAGGAAGCCTTTTCTGCAATATTTGAATTAAGTTTCGGTGTATCATTTTCGTAATCGTCAAATTCTATGTTGATACTTTTGTTGGCTTTTGCTCCGTATTCTTTAAGGCGTTCGGCTAAAGAAAGGGCATTGCCTCGGCCGTTTGCCAGTTTGGAAATAGCCAGATTATAGTTTTGGCGCGCCGTATCCAGCGATTTATCTATTTTTTGCATATCATCAACAAAATTAGCCAGTTTATCATAAAGCGATCCGCCGACCTCGGCAATTTTCTGCACATACTTGTTTTGATTTTCTATCCGCCATAAGTTTTCAACCGTACGCAAAATCGGTAAAAGAGATGACGGTGTTGTTAAGGCTACGTTCTTTTTATAGGCATAGTCATAAAGAGAGTCATCTTTTTTTATGGCCTCAATAAAGGCGCTTTCTACCGGTACGAAAATTACCACATAATCTAAAGATTCTTCTTTCAGGAGTTTTTGATATTCCTTACACGAAAGTTCATCTATATGATTTTTCAGGCACTGAATATAGCGCTGCAGGGCAGCCTCTTTCAAACTGTCGTCTGTTGCATTAACATAAGCCATATAGTCATTGAGCGAAACTTTAGAATCTATGATGACGCTACGTTTATTCGGCAATCTGACTACCACGTCAGGACGAACGTTTTGATTGTTTTCGTTTTTGAAGTTTTCTTGTGTAAAGTAGTCTATATTTTTTTGTAGTCCGGAAACTTCCAAAATGCGATTAAGTTCAATTTCACCCCAATCTCCCTGCATTTTTTTGCTGCCGCGTAAGGCTTCCGTCAGGTTTTGGGCGTCTGAACTTAATGATTGATTGAGCGAAAGCAGATTTTTAAATTGCTCGTCAAAGCTGGATTTGTTTTTGATATTTTCCATATTTGCGCGGTTAATTTCGGCCCGAAAGGCAGACAGCTGTTCGCAAAACGGATTAAGCAGGTTGCCGAGAGTATATCGGAGCAGTCTGATGAGGTTATAGATGC
>CAYOYE010000150.1:0-2800 GCA_964408115.1 uncultured Azospirillaceae bacterium | reverse complement strand
GGAAGTAACATCCATGCCTCATCAACTATAACCCTTTTTTGTCTTGCTTTTTTTATAAATATACATATTATGAGTTAAATTATATTATCATTGAGGGGCAAAAGATGGAAGAAATAATTTTCCCAAATCAAATCAGAATGCATAGAAGACTACATGGTATGTCCATGCAAGAACTGGCTGACCACTTGGGTGTTAGTCTATCTGCTATTTCTAAAATAGAAAAAGGATACCGTCGCTTGAATCAGGAGCAACTGATTCAGGTTGCCGAGCTAATAGACTGTTCTTTGCAGGATTTATACGTTAATGAACAAAATTCGCAA
Source organism: uncultured Azospirillaceae bacterium (assembly GCA_964408115.1). Classification (GTDB taxonomy): domain Bacteria; phylum Pseudomonadota; class Alphaproteobacteria; order RF32; family CAG-239; genus RUG410. Next base: position 2,480 of record CAYOYE010000150.1, on the reverse strand, counting down.
CAGGATATTGTTCAGGCGTGGAAACGTGAGCAGGAACGCCGTTGCAAAATCAATCAGAATGCCGGCTTAAAAACCTTAGGCGCAGGTTTGCGACATATTCGTACGGATAGGGGGCTGACGCTTATTGAGGTTGCCGAAAGTGCCGATATGACATTGTCGGTTTATCATCGTATAGAAATGGGACAAAGAGAAGTTTCGGATAAAGAATATCAAAATATTGCCAAGGCTCTGTCGCTAACGGTTGATAAATTAAAGGCCGAGGTTAAAAGACTGGATGCGGAAGGTATACTTGATGATATTATTGAGCACAACGATATGCGCTACAAGTTGCTGAACAACAGTCGTTATGCAAATGTTACATCTCCGTCTGCCGCAGAACCGGAGTATGCTATGTTGCCGGTTTACGGAATGAGCAATGCCAACGGTGATATTGTGGTAGACAGGACAAGTTGCCAAAAAGAAGTTGTTTGCCCTGTTCAACTGCAAACTAAACCTGACGCATACGCCGTTAATTTATGTACACGCCGTTTAGGTTCGTTATTACCAAGTCGGGCAATCTTATTTATTGATCCTAGTGAGATTGTAAGTTCAGGTGATATTGCCCTCTATTATACAGACGAGAACGTTGCTAAATTAATCAGCGTGCGTGAAGATGAAAACGGGCAACTTTACGGCTTGAGGTGGAATCCGGACGAGCGGACGAATTTTACTAACAGCGATTTAACAAAAATACATAAAGTTGTTGCAATTAATTTGTAAACAAGCTCTAAAATACCGATAAGTTAACAGGATTTTTACTCTCTCTGTTTTATAATGGGGAGAGTAATTGTTTGAAAGGTTAAGGAACTTATGGCTGAAGATAATACGCTGAACGAAAGCGCAGAATATAACGGCGGGAAAGATGAAGAGAGCCCGATTCTGGTTGCTCAGCGTTATTTGAATATATTTCACCAAATTCATATTTTTAATGCCACTAAAAAGGCGGAATTTGAAAAGTCATTAATTGAAATGCCGGAAAAAGTTAAGGAAACACTTCCGCTTATTCCGGGTGGACGAATCCTACTTGAACATATCCATGAACTTTGCGAACAAAAAGGTATTTCCGACGATTCCGAAGATATTTTACAACAATCGCAAGAACTGGAGGAAGAAAAGCTCCAGCATGCACAAGTTCCGCAGACAGCAACGGCTATTGCCGGCGGCAATATTTCGCTAGCGCCGGATTTTGCCGATAAATTAGCCAATTCTCTGGCTACGGCACTAAAAAAGAACAGTGTCGGGACGACACCTGCAAGCAACGGTACGCCGACATCCGGCGGTGATATAAAAGAATTTTCCGAAGTTTTGGGAAAATCATTTAATGCTTATGCCGGAAACATACAAAATGTAACACAGCGTCTGCTAACGCAAAATATGCAGCAATTTTCACAATTACAGTTACAAATTCAAAATCAATTACAGATGCAGACAAAAATGCAGTTTCAGCTGCAGGAGCAAATCCGCAATCAGTTACATTATAACTCGGCGACTTTAGTAAAAAGTGACGGAACAGCTGGCACTTCCGGACAGTCTGGTAATATAACCGCCACAACTTCCAACAACCAGACCACAAACACCATAAACAGTTTTAATTTAGATACCTCTTGTTTTTCGGATTTAGCACAGGTTATTAGAGAAGGTGACGTACGCCGTCAGGAAGATTTTATGCACCTGATAACGATATTAAACCAAAACGTTAAGTCTTATGCAAACAACACGCCTGTCAAAACGCAAAACACCGATTTTTCCGGCATAGCTCAATCAATTACACAGGTTTTACGCGAAAATAATCGTCAGCAAATTGAGGCTATTAAAGAATTCGGACGTACGTTGTCACAAACAATTTTGGCATCTCAACAAGCATTAGCACAAAATTTTAATCCGGCTACCGTAAACAGTCTGACAACGACAAACAATAAGAACGCACTTGCGGATACGGATACGGATACGGCTACAAATACGGATACAGCTACAAACACCGCATCCGTTATACCTATGCCCCAACTACCTCAAACCGAAAATGCAGCAAAGAAAAATCAGGATACCGAAGAAAAGCAGCCAAAAGCCGATAAAACGCCGGAAGCACCAATAAAAGTTAAAGAAAAAAACAAAGAAGCCGAAAGTAAGGCTGCGGCCCTGATTGATAATAAGTTTATTAAAAACGTCAGTTCTAAAGTTTCGGAGTTAGCAAATAAAATCTCCGAAAACATTAACGAAAAAACCAAAAAGAACGATAACGCAAAAAAAGACGAAAATAACAGTCAGGTTGCCAAGAACAAAAATTCGGAAAAACTGAAAAACAACAACGAAAACAATTCTCCAAACGTTCAAGTCGCGCCGGTAGAATCCGATAAAAACAAACAGGATAAGCCGATTATTACGCCAAATAAGGACAAGATTAACAGTACAAAACCGGAAACAAACACCTCAAACGGTGAAAC
>CAYOYE010000149.1:0-2825 GCA_964408115.1 uncultured Azospirillaceae bacterium | reverse complement strand
TATTAAATGCTTCTTCATTAACAGGTTCTTCAGTTAAGGTGCTATCCATATCTGCGACAGCCGGTTGTTCAAAATATTGTTCTTGCGGCTGCTCGGCTGTTTGTTGCGGTAATTCGCAAACTTCTTCCTCCACATCCGGTGTAATATTCTCCGGCACAGTATTCTCCGGCACAGTTTCGTTTATATCTTCAGACTTAAAAGAATCGGTATAAAAATCGGCAGAATCCACATTATTTACGTCATTTTTTTCAACCGGAGCCGTTGCCGACAACTTAATATTGCTATCAACGTTATTACGATTCTGAATTATTTGCGTTACATTATCTTTAATCTGTCTAATACTTTCCAACATATTGTTATTTAAGTTTAACACATCGGAATTTTGTGCCGATAACGTTTGCAATAAAACATCAAAAGCACCGCTATGTTCATTATCTTTTTGTTGGAAACCTTTTGCCGAATCAACAAGTTTAAATAAATTTGCGCAAACATCATCAATTTTTGCAATGGTAAGATTGTGCTGATTGACACTCTCTTCGGTAGCCGCTTTATAAGTTTTTAACACATCATTCATTGAATTAATCTGTTCGTTTAGAAGCTGATTCGTTTTTATGTGAGCTTCGGATATTTCGTGTAATTTTTGAATTAGATTATCATCAAAATCCGGCGAGCGATTATTATTTTCATCTGCTGACGAGGTTTTGTTGTCTGCAATATTGCCGGATTTATTTTTATAGGCATCAAATGCAATAGATAACAGAGCCGTAATCACCGCGGAAACGACAAACAGCAGCAACGAGGCGTTAGCGTATATAAGATTATATTTGTCGGTATCCTGCTGATAGCGACTGCCGAAAAATAAGAACCCGCACAACAAACTGAATGTCAGCAGTCCACATAATGTTTCTATTATAAAAGTAGCAAATTTCATTGTTTTTTTCTCCGTAAATGCCCTAATTACAGTCAATATACACGGATATTATAAACTAATACTTAACAAAGACTACTTTTTTCACTATTCTGTTTAAAACGATTGTTCCATGGTTTTCAATAAAACGATATGCGGAAAATCTTCGTGAACTTTGTTTAAGTGCCAGGAATTACGAGCTAAAAACACCTTTTGTCCGTCATAATCTTCGGCAATATTCATCTGATTTGTATTATAAAACTTTTCCAATTCGTTTTTATCGTCACAGCTGACCCAACGTGCCGTATAATATTGTGTAGGTTCAAAAATCACGTCAATGTTAAATTCCGTACGAATACGGTCTGCCATAACTTCAAATTGCAAAACACCGACCACACCGACAATATATTCCGAACCGATTATCGGCTTAAAAATACTTGCTCCGCCCTCCTCGGCTATCTGCTGCAAAGCATTAGCCAAATGTTTTGACTTTAGCGGATCTTTAGCACGAACGGACTTCAGCAGTTCCGGCGCAAAACTCGGAATACCCGTATAATGGATTTTTTCACCCTCGGTTAGCGAATCGCCTATTCGCAGCTGTCCATGGTTTGGAATACCGATAATATCACCGGCGTATGCGTCTTCAGCCAATTCCCGTTCCTGAGCCAAAAACATAACCGGTGTCGGCACTTTAATTTCTTTGGCGGTACGCACCTGCAACAAGCTCATACCCCGCTTAAAGTGACCGGAACATATACGCATAAAAGCAATACGGTCGCGGTGTTTCGGGTCCATATTTGCCTGTATTTTAAAAATAAAGCCGGTAACTTTATTTTCATCTGCCTTAATAACTCTTTCAACGCTCGGTCTTGGTTGCGGAGTCGGTGCAAATTTATGCAGACCGTTCAAAACTTCACGCACACCGAAATTATTAACGGCGCTACCGAAAAAGACCGGAGTTAAAGCACCGGCTAAATACAAATCCAAATCAAATGCCGGACACAATTCGCGCACCATTTCCACATCTTCACGCAGTTTTTTAACGGCGTATGCCGGCAACAGTTTATCCAGTTTATCATCATCTAAACCTTTGCAGGTTTCTATGGTGTCATTAATCTGCGATTTATCACCTATTTTATTCATTAGAATAAGCTGATCGTTAATTAAATCATAGCAGCCTAAAAAATCTTTACCGCTACCTATCGGCCAACTGGCAGGCGTAACGTCTAAAGCCAATGTTTTTTCAATATCATCCAACAGTTCAAACGGATCTAAACCTTCTCTATCCAATTTATTGATAAAGGTAATAATCGGAATATTGCGCAGGCGGCACACTTCAAACAGTTTTTTGGTTTGTGTTTCAATACCTTTAGCCGAATCCAACACCATAACTGCCGAATCAACGGCGGTCAGTACACGATAAGTATCTTCGGAAAAATCTTCATGCCCCGGTGTATCCAACAGATTAAACGTTATGCCTTCATATTCAAAATTCATTACGGAAGAAGCAACCGAAATACCCCTTTCCTGCTCTACTTTCATCCAATCGGAATGAGCTTTACGGTTTTCGCCACGCGCCTTAACCGCGCCTGCCTGTTGGATTGCACCTCCGAACAGCAACAATTTTTCCGTTAAAGTCGTTTTACCGGCATCCGGATGTGAAATAATAGCAAAAGTTTTGCGTGGATTAACAGTATTCTCTGGCATATTTTCCTCTGTAATTATCTTTGATATAATTAAATTTACTCTTTTATAGCTAAAATTACGCCGTTTGCAATATTTTTTTAGCCTTAGCTTCTTTTTTTCTTGATTTATTGTTTTTTTTGTGGTCTACTTTGGGCTGATTGAGAGGTCTCAAGCGCGGGTATGGTGAAATTGGTAGACACGCCAGACTTAGGATCTGGTGCCGCGAGGCTTA
>CAYOYE010000148.1:0-2830 GCA_964408115.1 uncultured Azospirillaceae bacterium | reverse complement strand
ATATTATTTAACAATATTTTGCTTGAACAATGAATATTTGTGTTATAAATTCAAGGCAAATTAAATTTTTTTTGATTTTAGTTATGATTTTATTTCAAATCATAGCTTTGTTTTAACAAATAGCTAATAGGAGCTTGATAAACCATGAGTAAATGGGTATATACATTTGGAAACGGCAAAGCCGAAGGCGATGCCAACATGCGCAATCTCCTGGGCGGTAAAGGTGCTAACTTGGCAGAAATGAACAAAGTCGGCTTACCTGTACCTCCTGGATTTACGGTTACAACTGAAGTTTGCACTTACTACTATGCGAATAACAACAACTATCCTGCCGATTTGAAAGATCAGGTTAAGACAGCTGTTGCCGGTGTAGAAGCGGTTATGGGCAAAAAATTTGGTGATAACAGTAACCCGTTATTGTTCTCCGTACGTTCCGGTGCCAGAATTTCTATGCCTGGTATGATGGATACGGTATTAAACCTCGGCTTAAATGACGAAAGCGTAAAAGGTTTGGCTAATGTTTCAGGCAGTGAAAGATTCGCTTATGACTCTTATCGCCGCTTTTTACAGATGTTCTCTGACGTTGTTTTAGGTGCAGATTTGGAAGAATACGAAAGTGCTTTGGAAGCTATGAAAAAATCCAAAGGTTATGCCTCGGATACCGATTTGACAACCGAAGATTTGAAAGAATTGGTTGCCGAATATAAAGAAATCGGTAAAAAACTTGGTAAAGTTGTTCCGCAAGATCCTTGGGAACAGTTATGGGAAGGTATCGGAGCCGTATTTGGTTCTTGGAATGCTGCCCGCGCCATTACCTATCGTAAATTAAACAACATCCCTGGTGATTGGGGTACGGCTTGTAACGTACAAACAATGGTATTCGGTAATGCCGGTGATGACTGCGCTACCGGTGTATGTTTCTCGCGTGACCCTGCAACCGGTGAAAACAGATATTACGGTGAATACCTGATTAATGCACAAGGTGAAGACGTTGTTGCCGGTATTCGTACTCCGCAACCGATGGGTTCTGAAGGTAAAGGTAATTCATTAGAAGAAGTTTGGCCGAATATTTACAAAGAATTGGTAGATGTTCGCAACGCTTTGGAAGCTCACTACAAAGATATGCAAGATATGGAATTTACTATTGAACATGGTAAATTGTGGATGTTGCAATGCCGTAATGGTAAGAGAACTGCCGCTGCTGCCGTAAGAATGGCTGTTGAAATGGTAAAAGAAGGTTTGTTAACTAAAGAAGATGCCATTATGCACGTTGGTGCCGATCAGTTAGATCAATTATTGCACCCGATGTTGGATCCGAAAGCCAAGAGAAACGTTATTGCTACAGGTTTACCGGCTTCTCCTGGTGCTGCTGTAGGTCGTGCCGTTTTCTGTGCTGAAGATGCTGAAAACTGGGCTGCTAAAGGCGAAAAAGTAATTTTGATTCGTAACGAAACTTCTCCGGAAGATATTGGCGGTATGCACGCTTCTCAAGGTGTTATTACTGCTCGTGGCGGTATGACATCACACGCAGCCGTTGTTGCCAGAGGTATGGGAACTCCTTGCGTTTCCGGTTCTACCGATATTACGATTGACTATAAAACAAAGACTATGTCAACTAAAGCCGGTGTTACCGTAAAAGAAGGTGACTGGGTATCTATTGACGGTGCTAAAGGTCAGATTATTGAAGGTCAAATTCCAACCGTAAGTGCTTCTATGACAGGTGATTTCGGGACATTTATGTCTTGGGTTGATGAAATTCGCACAATGCACGTTCGCGCTAATGCCGAAACTCCGGCTGATGCAAAACAGGCTTTGGAATTTGGTACTGAAGGTATCGGTTTGGCTCGTACAGAACACATGTTCTTTGATGCTAAGAGAATTTCCGATATGCGTACAATGATTTTGTCTGACAATGAAGAAGGTCGTCGTGCTGCTTTAGCTCGCTTGTTACCTTATCAAAAAGAAGACTTTAAAGAATTGTACAGAACTATGAACGGTTTCCCTGTTGTTATTCGTTTATTGGATCCGCCTCTCCACGAATTTTTGCCGCATACTGATGCAGAAATGCAGGAATTGGCTGATAAAATGGGTAAAACATTGGCAGAAGTTAAAAACAGATCAAACGCTTTGCACGAAATGAACCCTATGTTGGGTCATCGTGGTTGCCGTTTAGCCGTTACTTATCCGGAAATTTGCGAAATGCAAACCCGCGCCATTTTGGAAGCTGCTATGGAATGTCGTGATGAAGGTGTAAAAGTTGTACCTGAAATTGAAGTTCCGTTGGTTGGTTCTAAAAAAGAATTGGATATTTGCAAAAATATCATTGATACAACAGCTAAACAGATTTTTGCCGAAAAAGGTAAATCTATTGAATATGAAGTTGGTACAATGATTGAATTACCAAGAGCCGCTTTAATGGCTGAAGAAATTGCTAAATCTGCAGCATTCTTTGGTTTTGGTACAAATGACCTTACTCAAACAACTTTGGGTATGAGTCGTGATGATACCGGAGCTATTTTGGATTGCTATCGTGCTAAAGGCGTTTATGTTGCTGATCCGTTTGCATCTATTGATGTTGAAGGCGTTGGTAAATTAGTTAAACGTGCTTGTGAGTGCGGTCGTGAATCTAATCCGGATTTATTGTTGGGTGTTTGCGGTGAACATGGTGGTGATCCGAAATCTATTGAATTCTTCCAACAATGCGGTTTAGATTATGTTTCTTGTTCTCCGTTCCGTGTACCGGTTGCACGCTTGGCTGCTGCTCAAGCTGCCGTAAAATACGGTAAAACTCAAAAAGAGCATAAGGAAAACAAAGCTGCATAATTTATGT
>CAYOYE010000147.1:0-2834 GCA_964408115.1 uncultured Azospirillaceae bacterium | reverse complement strand
TGGTCTTGATGTCAGCAAGGTGAATAACCCCATCCTTCTCAAATACCTTGTCTATTTATAGTGCCGATGCCGTATTAAGCACATTTGGGTTATCTCTTATTATCTTTTTGTTTATTCCGATTATTTGGGGGCTTGGTCTATTGCGTTATCAGGCTTTTGCCGAATATAAAATGCGTATTTTTGCTTGGTTTGTCGGCGTATTAAGTCTGGCATGCTTTATTAACCTAACCTGTTTAACTTATTTAGGCGGGCTAAATCTCCCGTATAACCTCACCGGCGAATGGAGTCGGATAGTCAGCCGCTCGCTCAACAGCTATATCAATATGCTAAACAGTAAATACAATACCGTCATTTTAGAGGGCATTTTATTATTTATCAGCGTCCTGTCGTTTAACTTTGCTGCCGGTATCACAGCAAACGTCTGGGTAAAAATTTTGCATAAAGTTTTAGCTTTTTTCCATTTTATCGGTATGGGTTGCTTCTGGCTTATCCGCAAAGTTGCCAAAATACCGGATTTTCAGGAATTTAATGAGCTTAACCCCAGCTATTTACAAACTAAAATGCACAAACAAAGCTCTCCGATGCGACGTGAACCGGAGTTTGATCGTACAGATACTACCGAAAGCACACCTTCTATTTCTCCGAATACGGTTGCCGAAAGCAGTCAGGAACACTCTGAACTGACAATTGAAATACCGCAAAGCACAACAAGCATACAAACTCAAACGCTTGATACGGAAAATAAAACCGCAGGCACAACCAAAAAAGCCAGCTATAATCCGACATTTGACTTCATAAGCGAGGGTGATATTGCCAATCAAAATGTAAAAGCGCCGAAAAAAATTACTCCGGAAGACATTTATCAAAGTGAAGGTTTCCGTAATACTCCGCCAAAACAGGTTGCTAAAGCTCCAACCGTTGCCCTGCAGGAAGAATTACTGACCATCAAACCGGCTCCGACTACCAACCGAAGCGAGCCTCAGGCGCAGATACCGTCTGATACCAAAATCCGTCCGGAACGGCCGCGCCAAAAAGAAGTCGTCTATCACCTGCCTAACATCAACCTGTTATCCGTACCTAAAGACACCGGCAACATAAAAATTGATGAAAACGAGTTAAAATCCAATGCAGCAAAATTAGAAAAAGTACTAAATGACTTCGGCATTCATGGAAAAATCGTTAAAGTACGCCCCGGACCTGTCGTTACGCTGTATGAACTTGAGCCGGCACCGGGGACACGAACCTCTCGGGTTATCGGTCTTTCTGACGATATAGCCCGTTCTATGGCCGTTGCTTCCGTCCGCATGGCCGTTGTCAGCGGGCGTAACACTATCGGTATGGAGCTTCCAAACGAAAAACGCGAAACCGTATGGCTGCGTGAGTTACTGGAAGACAACGAATTTATAAACAGCAAAAACATTTTAAACGTTTCGTTGGGTAAAGATATCGGCGGACAGCATATTTACGCCGATTTGGCCAAAATGCCGCACCTGTTGGTTGCCGGTACTACGGGTTCCGGTAAGTCCGTTGGTGTTAACTCTATGATATTATCGCTGTTGTATCGCATGACACCGGAACAATGCAAATTTATTATGATTGACCCGAAACAACTTGAATTTTCAATGTATAACGGTATTCCGCACCTGCTGACACCGGTTATCACCGATCCGGGTAAAGCCGTTGTCGGGTTAAAATGGGCGGTTCGGGAAATGGAAGACCGCTATCGGGCCATGGCGCAACTTAATGTCAGAAACATTGCAGGCTATAACCAAAAGCTGGCAGATATGCGCGCAACCGGTAAAGAGATAAAGAAAACGATTCAAACCGGATTTGATAAAGAAACCGGTCGTCCGATTTATGAGGAACAAATTGTAGATACCACACCTATGCCATACATCGTTATTGTAGTTGATGAAATGGCGGATTTAATGCTGGTTGCCGGTAAGGAAGTTGAAGCGGCCATTCAACGCTTGGCACAAATGGCGCGCGCTGCCGGTATTCATCTGATTATGTCAACACAACGCCCGTCAGTTGATGTTATCACCGGTACCATTAAATCTAACTTTCCTAGCCGTATCAGCTTCCATGTAACCACCAAAATAGACAGCCGTACCATTTTGGGCGAGCAAGGTGCGGAACGGTTGCTCGGTATGGGCGATATGTTGTATATGCCTTCGGGACTACAGCCAATTCGCGTACATGGTTGCTTTGTAACCGATGCGGAAGTTGAAAAAATCGTGGAATATATTAAATCGCAAGGCGAACCGCAATACGTTTCGGATGTTACCGATGGTGAGCTTAATTCCAAAGATTCCGGCCCTGTTTTTGATAAGGGCGAAATGGGCGGCAATGATGATGACGACCTTTACACCCAAGCCGTAGCCATTGTCCGCAACGATAAAAAAGCCTCAACCAGCTATGTGCAACGTAAACTGCGTATCGGTTATAACCGCGCCGCCATTCTGATTGAGCGAATGGAAGACGAAGGCATCATCACCGCTCCTGATCGTGTCGGACGGCGTGAAGTTATCGGCGCAGATTAAAACAATTTGCCCCTCAAGCCATTATTTGCTCCGGCAAAATATTTCAAGAAGGTAAAAAACAGAAGCCGATTCGGGGAAAAGGCCGAAAATCGTCCTGTGCCTAAAAACACATACGGATAAAACTTTTTTTACTTCTGTAGCACCGAAAAAAATGAAAGGGCTTGAGATTTCTCTCAAACCCTTTTGTTTCAATGGTGAGCTCGGTGGGATTCGAACCCGCGACCCTTTGATTAAAAGTCAAATGCTCTACCGACTGAGCTACGAACTCGCTTGAACGAATATGCTTATATT
>CAYOYE010000146.1:0-2860 GCA_964408115.1 uncultured Azospirillaceae bacterium | reverse complement strand
GCGAGGCACAGATACTGGAAAAAATTAATACATATTTCGGATATACTGCAGTTGATCGCCTAAAAATTATACAATGCAGCAATCCGGACAATTTTTTGCTAAAAAAACCACAAGATAACCCGAAAAAAAATCTTGTATCTTTGGCAGATAAATGTTATGTTACCGAGTTAGTAAAAGATATAGATAACCAAAAGTTACGGGAAACGCTAGAAAATATCGGATTAGCGGTTTTTGGCAGTAAGCAAGAGTAGGAGATAGGTCTTGGACAATATAATTCGCAAAATCAGTAATTTTCTTTCTTTCATTTTGATTTTTGCATTTTCCGGATTTTTTTATTTCGGATATAAAGGATTTACCGTTGACGGTAACGGTAATGTTGTACTTAAACAAACCGTTGCCGAAGCAGCCACATACAACGGTATCGCCACCGTTTTGGACGATGACATAAGCATTAACGCTACGCAAAAGTATGCTATCGGACCGGTTAACGCACCACTTACCCTGTATGAATATTCTTCTCTCGGATGTCCTCATTGTGCCGACTTTCATCTTGATTATCTGCCAAAATTAGAAGCCGACTATGTTGCCAAAGGGCTTTTGCGTGTTGTGATGATACATTTTCCTCTGGATAAGCAATCTATGAAGGGGGCAATGTTGGCTATGTGTATGGATTATGAAAACAACAAAGGTTTTGTAAATCTATTATTTAACAAACAGCGCTCCTGGTGGTTGGCAAGTGATGATGAAACGCTAATTCGCTATGCTGCCGAATACGGCTTATCTTATGACGAAGCCATTGACTGTATGCACAATGACGTAACCGCACAAGGTATTATTGCCGACAGACAACAAGCCATCAGCCAGTTGAAAATTCAGGGAACTCCGGCCTTTTTATTTAGCGGGAAAGACGGTAACGAGATAGTCTACGGCTTGCGAAAATATGATGAGATAAAAGAATATTTGGATAATAGATTGGCTCTTTTGCAATAGGGTTAGAAAATGGAGAAACTTCCTGCCGATATAAGTGAAATTGACAAACGCATCAAGCAGATGAAAGCAAAAGATACAAAATCTGCTGACTGTAGTTCGGCCCGTTTCAGATATGTTGCAAGAGCCGGCAGGATTGTATTGGAATTTATTGCGCCGGTATTTGTCGGGCTTTGCATTGGGTTTACACTTGATAAACTATGCAAAACAAAAGTCGTTTTCTTTATTATCGGTGCTATATTCGGGTGCATGTCCGGTATGCTTAATATTTACAGAGAAGCCAAATCCATAGAACAAGATGCAAACAAGGAGTGTTAATATGTCCAGCCCGTTGGAACAATTTGCCTTAAAGAAAATCATACCTATCAACATAAACGGTATAGATTTATCTTTGACAAACTCTGCCTTATGTATGATTATTACGGTTGTTTTTATCGTGCTATCATTAAGTTTTTGTTTGCGAAAACGAAGCATAGTGCCGTCAATGTCGCAAACCATACCGGAAGCCGTTTACGATTTTATACAATCGGTTATGGGCGAAACGCTCGGTAAAGACGGTATAAAATATTTTTCGCTTGTGTTTTCGCTGTTTACATTTATCGCCTGCGGTAATATTTTAGGTTTGTTTCCTTACAGTTTTACGTTTACCTCACATCTGACGGCCGTCGGAGCATTGTCTATGTTCTGTTTTGTGCTGAACATCATTTTCGGAATATCGCGGCGTGGAATTTCTTATTTGCGAACTTTCTTTCCGCAAGGAGTTCCGGTTGTTATGGCTCCGTTGATTGTGCCGGTAGAAATTATTTCGTTGTTATCAAAACCGTTTAGCCTAACGGTTCGTCTGGTGATTAATATGTCTGTCGGACACATAATTTTAAAGGTTTTGGGAGGATTTATTATCTCAATGGGTATCTTCGGATTTATACCGTTGGCTGCCGATATGGGAATTATTATGTTTGAAATGTTTGTTGCTTTGCTACAAGCCTACATATACACGACATTAAGTTGTGTATATCTAAGTCAGGCAATTAGCAATGAACACTAATATCTGCTATTACCGTTATATCAAGTTAGAAAGGATAAAAAAATGGAAAATGAAATTTTACAAGATAAATCAGTAGCATATATTGCAGCTGCCGTTTGCGGTGTTGCTATGACAATAGCCGCTTGGGGTTTGACTAAATTATGGACAACGTTAATTGAAACAGTCGGTCGTAATCCGCAGGCCAAAAAAGACGTATCTATGTTCGGTCTTATCGGTATGGGTTCTATTGAAGCCGTTGCCCTGTATATTTTGGCCATCGCTATTTTGATGATTATTCTCTAAAACGGAAAATAATATGCCGCAACTTGACTTTTCGCAATTTGCCTCTCAGGCCTTTTGGATTATTCTGTGCTTTTGCACATTATGGTTATGTGTTTCGGTGTTTATAGCCCCGAAAATAGCCGATATTAAGGAGCAAAGAAAACGCTACCTTGATGAATATATACAAAAGGCCGAAAGGTTAAATTTGCAGGCAAAAAAGTCTTTGGATAAATATCAAAAAACCTTGTGTGAGGCAAAAACTTCGGCCGAACAGGATATGCTGACGGCACAAAACGAGCTATCGTTGTATTTGCAGAAAAAACAAGCGCAACTTTCCGAAAAGCTCAATAAAGAAATGGCCGAAAGCGAATTTAAATTAGCCAAAGAGCGGAAAAATACTTTGCAGCAAATAGAAAAAATATCCGTTGTACTGGCGGAAGATATTGTAAAGAAACTCGGATTTACCAAAATAAGCGAAGATGATATTAAAAAAATCGCAGTTGCTACGGGGAAAAGCGGAAAATGAAAACTAACGAAAATGATATTGACGAAATACCGGAAGAAACA
>CAYOYE010000145.1:0-2877 GCA_964408115.1 uncultured Azospirillaceae bacterium | reverse complement strand
TTTACTGACGGTGCTTGTTCGGGAAATCCCGGAGTAGGCGGCTGGGGCGCAATTTTACGCTATAAAGATATAGAAAAAGAATTGAGCGGCGGAGAAGAAAACACCACGAATAACCGTATGGAATTAATGGCGGTGATAGAAGCGTTACAGGCATTGAAAACTCCTTGCAATATCTCGCTTTATACCGATAGCAAATATGTTATGAGCGGAATTACCGAATGGTTGGAAAACTGGAAGCGTAACGGCTGGAAAACCGCTAATAAAAAGCAAGAAGTGAAAAATATTGATTTGTGGCAGCGGCTTGATGAACTGACGCATAGGCACGAAATTCGCTGGATTTGGGTAAAAGGACATAACGGACATCCGGAAAACGAACGCTGTGATGCGTTGGCCCGACACGAAGTATGCAGCATAAAAGAAAATAAAACGGAATAGTTTTTATAAATTATCCTGAAAATTAAGACATATTTCACAATTATCACCTATACTTAACAAAAAATGTGCCGAAAACGGAGAATAAAATGAAAAGTTTTTTGTTTTTTTGGGTGGCAATGCTGTCAATTACGACTACGGTTACGGCAGCCACAAAAAAAGTTGGTTATTTTGATGAAGTAGAAGCTCTCGGATCGGTTGCCGGTCAGGGGCTGGCTTGTCAGGCAAAAAAATATCATCAGTTTGAGCTGCTGGCTCGTGCCATTATGATTGGCAAAGCTAAAGACGGTAAACAACAACACGAGGCTATGCAACGTTATAATGACGCTAAAGCCAATGCGTATATGATTCTTAAACGGGAAAATCTTTCGGAATGTGATGTGATTTTAACGGATTTTGATCAACAGAAAATATTTAAGAGCGTGCTTTATTCAGACGGCAAAATCAAACTTTATGACGGAACTCTTATAACCCCGCGTAAGGCATATAATGCCGCCGCACTCTACAAAAAAGATCCGGATGTTTTTGTTAAAGCTGACGCTGCCTATAAAAAATATGTTGCACAAGCGCAAAAAAACAGTAAAAATGCAAAGAAGATACCTTTAACGGATTCTAATTATAGCAAATATGCTAACCAGTTTTAACAGAAAGGGAGTTTATAATGGCCGCATACCAATATATTTACGTTATGCAAAACCTTACCAAAGTATTGCCGGGGGGCAGGGAACTTTTTAAGGATATTACTTTATCGTTTTTACCGGGGGCAAAAATTGGTGTTCTCGGCGTAAACGGTGCCGGTAAATCAACTTTATTAAAGATTATGGCCGGAGTTGATAAAGAATTTAACGGTGAGGCATGGGCCGCAGATGGCGTAAAGGTCGGTTATTTGGAACAAGAGCCGAAATTGGATGCCAATAAAAACGTTATGGAAAACGTTATGGACGGGCTGGGAGAAACCAAAGCCCTTTTGGAACGGTTTGAAGAAGTATCGGCAAAATTTGCCGAACCTATGACTGATGATGAAATGAATGACCTGATTAATGAACAGGCAGAGTTACAGGAACGGATAGATGCTTGTAACGGTTGGGATATTGAACGAACCGTACAAATTGCCATGGATGCTTTACGTTGTCCGCCGGCTGACGCAGATGTAACCAAACTTTCGGGTGGCGAAAAAAGACGGGTCGCCCTATGTCGTCTGCTGTTGCAAAAGCCTGATATGTTATTGTTAGATGAGCCGACAAACCACCTTGACGCAGAATCCGTTGCTTGGCTGGAGCATCATCTTAAAGATTATAACGGAACAGTTGTTATGGTTACGCACGACCGTTATTTTCTTGATAATGTTACCGGCTGGATTTTGGAACTTGATCGCGGGCAGGGCATACCTTATGAAGGAAACTACACTTCGTGGCTGGAACAAAAGGAAAAGCGTTTGGCTCAGGAAGCTCGTGAAGAATCCGCTCGTCAGAGAACATTGGCGCAAGAATTGGAATGGATACATAAAAATCCGAAAGCCCGTCAGGCAAAATCTAAAGCCCGTATTAATGCGTATGATGAATTGTTATCACAGTCAAGTCGGGAAAAAATTACTACGGCACATATCAATATTCCTATGACCGACAGGTTAGGTGATTTGGTGATAGAAGCCAAAAATATCAGCAAATCTTTTGGTGACAGAGTTTTGATTGATAATTTATCATTTAAAATTCCTAAGGGTGCAATAGTCGGAATTATCGGCCCGAACGGTGCCGGTAAAACGACTTTGTTCAGAATGATTACCGGACAGGAAAAACCGGATTCCGGTGAAATCAATATCGGAGAAACCGTAGATTTGGGCTATGTTGATCAGTCGCGTGACGAACTTAATCCGGATAACAATATTTGGCAGGAAATTTCCGATGGCTTGGATATGATACAGTTAGGAAAAAATGAAGTATCTTCGCGGGCCTATGTCGGACAGTTTAATTTTAAGGGAACAGACCAACAAAAGAAAGTCGGACAACTTTCCGGCGGTGAGCGTAATCGTGTGCATTTAGCTAAAATGCTGCGTAAAGGTGCTAACGTTATCCTGCTGGATGAGCCGACTAATGATTTGGATGTAGATACGTTACGTTCTTTAGAAGAAGGAATTATGGCGTATCCGGGGTGTGTTTTGGTAACATCACATGATCGGTGGTTTTTAGACCGTTTAGCAACTCATATTCTGGCGTATGAAGATAACGGACATGTTGAATGGTTTGAAGGCAATTTTGAGGATTATGAAAAAGACAAAAAAGCCCGTTTAGGTGAAGATGCCTGCAATCCGCACCGTATCCGCTATAAAAAGCTGGAACGGTAAAAACAAAACAACAGTGCACAAACAAATAAATCCCTACCTTGCTTTGGTGGGGATTTTTTTGTTTAACTGCCTTTACTGTCAGTAATATTTCCAAAACAGGCTGT
>CAYOYE010000144.1:0-2882 GCA_964408115.1 uncultured Azospirillaceae bacterium | reverse complement strand
GTAATAAAATTTAGGTTAAAAAAAACACATTCAATCGTCATCCCGATATGCGGCTTTTTTATTAGCCAAACCGTTTTCTACGGCAACAACGACATCATCTAACGTAACTAAAGCCCGAAAATTAACCTCGTCCAGTTCAAAATCGCGCTCTACATTCATAGTCAATTCTTCAATATCCAAAGAATCGCATTCTAAATCATTTTTCAGATTTAGTTTTGTCCAGTCAGCTTCTACCGGTAAAACAGCGGAATCCTCACTATAACCACGAAGTGAATAACCGAACTGCAACATGTAGTTGTGGCGTATACGCCGCTTAATTTCCAACCTGTCCATAAGCGTATATAAAAAATTAATGTATGCGGTCATTATATACGCTATGCGTATTTTGTCAATATTTTTCTACTTTTTATTTATGGCTTTCCACTCAAACCACTTTGCTATCTTCAAAAAGCGAAAATAAGCATACGTTGTCGCCATCCAAAAACCGCAACGTCCATACAAAAAATAGCGTTTAATAAAGTAGTAGCAAAAAAATTGCCGCGGAAATTCAGTATATAAGCGTAACGGAGTATAATAACGCCCCTGCTCCACCGCGGTTTTAACCAGCTCATCCGTATACATATTCAGCTTAAACCACGTCTGTGTCAGCGAAATATACGAATAGTGATATACCCTGTTGATAAGTTGTTGCACCTTTATATTTTCGCCCGTAATAACTCTGTCATTAGTTAAGTCATCCGGCATATTACTATGCTTACGATTATACAAACGCACCAAATTATAAGTCTTGGCAAAACGGCGTGGTTTTTCATCGCCCGGCAGCATATCGCAAATTTTCAGCTTATAAGCATCTGCTTGAGGATTCTGCATTTGTTCCCTAATTTCGGCAATCAGCTCCGGCGATAACACCTCGTCAGCGTCTAAAGACAGCACCCAATCATTTTTGCACTGTTCCTGTCCGAAATGCTTTTGTGACGAAATATTTTTCCATTTATGATAAACAAAGACAGCTCCGTTTTCTTCGGCTATCTGCTGCGTTTTATCTTCCGAACCGCTGTCAATAACCACAATTTCATCTGCAATTTGCTTTGCTGCCCGTAACGTTTTTTCCAAACGTTTTTCTTCATTAAGCGTAACAATATAAACCGAAACTTTTACCATTAGAACTCCTATTTTTTCCGAGATTACACCGATTTTCTTCTGCTTTCAATAAAAAAATCCCCGAACTTGTTAATCGGGGACTTTTTTGCAAAAATTATGCCGTTAAAAATCTTGTTGCAACACAGCAGCGCTTTCCGCCGCATTGTCCAAATTAATCATTGCAATTTTATTATAACCGCAGTCAACGTGTATAACTTCACCGGTTACGGCAGCACCCAAATCGGATAACAAGCTCAAAGCCATATTGCCGACTTCATTTTGTTTAACGTTACGACGCAACGGAGCGTTTAATTCATTCCAGCGCAAAATTGCTCTAAAATCACCGATGCCTGAAGCAGCCAATGTTTTAATCGGGCCGGAGGAAATAGCATTTACGCGTACACCCTGTTTACCCATATCAACGGCGGCATACCGAACAGAGGCCTCCAAAGCAGCCTTTGCCACACCCATAATATTGTAGTTCGGCAAAACGCGCTCGCCACCCAAATATGTTAAAGTAACAATAGAACCGCCTTCATTCATAATCGGCGAAGCACAACGGCAGGCTTCCAAAAACGAAAAGCATGAAATGTGCATTGTGTTAGTAAAATTATCCAAAGTTGTATCTATTGTACGTCCGCGCAACTGATCTTTATCCGAAAAAGCAATGGCATGCACAACGAAGTCAATTTTACCCCATTTATCGCCCAATTCTTTAAAACACGCTTCAACCGAAGCTGAATCCGAAACATCACATTTTATCAACAACGGATCATTTAATTGTTCAGCCAAAGGTTTAACTCTTTTTTCCAACATTTCATTCTGATACGAAATCGCGATTTTGGCTCCATGTTCATTCAAAGCCTGAGCTATACCCCAAGCTATTGATTTATCGTTAGCCAATCCCATAATCAGACCTTTTTTTCCGGCCATAAGTTGTTCTGCAGCCATATTATCTTCCTTTGCTTCATAAATTTAGTTCTGGACTACTTCTTTTTTTTGAAGTAAGTTACTAGCAAAATACTTATACAAATTTATTCATTTTGTAAACATTTTTTTGAAAGTTTTGAAATGCACAAACCGGCAACTCGCGAAAAACTGCAAAAATTCGGCAAAATACTAGGATGTTATCTGCTTCGGCGCGTTCGTGAAACAATGATTCTGCGCGTTGCCGCTTCTTTAGGATATACCACCCTGATTGCCGTAGTTCCGCTCATTGCCGTTGCTTTAGCGGTATTCGCGGCATTTCCGTCATTTGAAAGTGTCCGCAATCAAGTTCAAGACTTTTTCATTGAAAATCTGGTGCCGGATATCGGGCAGGATATTCAAAATTATATGACGCAATTTGTGTCTGCCGCCTCCAAACTGACCACTTTGGGAGTCGCAGGTATTGCCGTAACTGCCGTTCTTTTGCTGTCTACCATAGAAAACAGCTTTAATTTCATATTTAATGTCAGAAGACATCGCAATTTTGCCACCAAAATCACCGTTTATTGGACCATAATTACACTATGCCCGCTGCTTTTAGGCATTGCTTTTTCACTCAAAGGCTATCTGTTCACTCTAAAATATTTTCAGTCAGATTATTTTGTAGGCTCCGGCATTATCGTATCTTATATTTTGCCTAACTTACTGACTTTTGGAGCTTTAATACTTTCATACACTCTCGTACCGAACAAAAAAGTCCGCATATCCGATGCCTTTTGGGGTGCGGTAGTGGCATTTTTATTGCTGGCTTTACT
>CAYOYE010000143.1:0-2917 GCA_964408115.1 uncultured Azospirillaceae bacterium | reverse complement strand
CATACATATCACTAAAATAAGCCGCTATCCTATCAGTTATAGCAGAAACATTATAATTATCTTTTACCGACAATAATAAGCAGCCTTTTTCTGCTAAACGGCATTGCAGGTCAGCATCTGTTTTATCGCATTTATTTGCTACCAAAACATAATTTTGCGCTTCGTCATTGATATATTCGGCAAAAATTTCCGGCAAATCCGTTTGAGCGTCAAACATAAATATCTTATAATCAGCTTCGGCAATTTTCTCTTTTGCCAACAAAACGCCTTGTTGCTCTATTTTATCGTTTGTTTCGCGCAAACCGGCAGTATCCGAAAAGATGACCGGAAAACCATTTAAATCCAAACACACATCTATAACATCGCGCGTAGTTCCGGCAATATCAGAAACAATAGCCACATTACGTTTGACGATAGCATTTATTAAACTTGACTTACCTGCATTTGCCGGACCGGCTATTACGACCTTAAACCCGTCACGCAGTCGTTCTTCCACCTTATTAGCCGCAAGATGAGCCTGCATAACGGCTATTAGTTTAAATACACTGTTTTCCAATTCTTTCACTACATCTTCCGGAATATTCTCGTCCGGAAAATCTATATAAGCCTCAACATAAGACAAAATGCCGACCAAATCTTCACGCCATTTGCCGTATAAATCAAACAAAGCGCCACCCATTTGGCGCAAGGCGACTTTTTGCTGTAACACCGTTTCAGCATCAATTAAATCGGCTAAACCGTCTGCTTCGGTTAAATCCATTTTACCGTTGTAAAACGCACGACGCGAATATTCCCCGGGTTCTGCCAAACGGAAATTCGGCATTTTAGAGAGCGAATCCAAAATGCTCCGAATTACGGCTTTTGATCCATGACAATTAATTTCAACAGTATTTTCTCCGGTAAACGAATAAGGAGCCTTAAATCCGACAATCATACAGTTATCTAATGTTTCACGTGAAACAGCGTTATAAATGGGCGTATAATACATTTTACGACACACTAAATTTGCAGATGAAATATTTGTCATCTGCGAAAATACCGAAAATGCCTCCTCTCCGGAAACACGAATTATCGCCACTCCGGATTTACCCATTACGGTTGATAAAGCATAAATTGTTTTATTGTCCATTACATTATCCTATTTTTTCAAAATTAGTAAAATCAATTTTAAGGGCATTTTTAAGCCCGTCAGAAAGTTTTTGTCCTTTTAATGCGTAATCTATCATTTTTTGAAGAATCATTAACTCTAAACGCAAACAGCGAGGTCGTTTTTTTGGTTTCTATCAACGACCGCCTCGCCCTACCCTTGTCCTGTTTCCGTTAAAAGTTTGACGATTTACGGTTGCATTATGAGATTGCGATTGCAAACTTCTAAATTTTTGCAACTCTGCTGCCGGAATATCGTGTACATTCTGCAAGGCATCCATATTCTGCGGAACATTACCTATAGGTTTGCGCCCGTTATTGATACAGGCAACATACAAACGTACAGCCTGCTCCGGAGATAATGTATCCTTAAATGTTACCGGCAAATCTTTGTTCGTTGGCTCGTTCAAAAGTTTAACATAGGTTTCGTATTTTGCTTCTTTGCTAACATTAGCTTTGTTTTTGGCAGTGTAGCTGATTGTATCTTCATTGACCTTAAAGCGGTATTCCAAATTATTTTTTGCCACTTCCTGATATCCGTCAACTTTTGACCAATACTTTTGCAAATCATCACTCCAATCGGCCTTATCGTCCGGTATCGGCTGTTGCTCGGTTCCGTTCGGAGTATTTTCTTCATCATATAGGCGTGAGAGTTCAAAACCGTCAACATTATTCACAAAGCGCGGCTGTAATGACATACTGCGTTGTAAAGCACGCGCCTCCTCCAATAGCTGATGGTCTATTTTTCCGTTTCGTTCCTGCTGCAGATAGGTATTTATTTTATTCTGCATTTCCTGCTTATTCGGTTTAATTATGGAGTTATTGATATCTTCCGATATTTCTACCTGATTTTCCGCCTTTATGTATTGCGATAAATTTCTACTTTCCATTTTGCCGGTTGTCGGATTATAAACGTCAAAATGATAATACAACGCTTGCAAGCGTTTATATTCTTCATGCGCGATATCTTCCGGAAGAATTGCCGAGGCATGGCTTTCTATCACACCGCTTAAATTACGGCCAAATTGGTTTCCGTCATAATATGCGCGATTATCCCTCGCAAAACGCTCCAGTTCCTCATTAACAATTCGGGGAATATCCATAACTCGGGCGGCTCTCTGATTTTCCGGCAGACCTTTTAATTCATTAACTAATTCCTGACTATGACCATTAAACATTGAAAAATCATTTAAATTATTGTTTTTCAAATACTTATTGATGGCGTAAATTTTTTCCGACAGATAGGCGCTACGCTCATCTTCCACCTCAAGGCGATACATATCCTCAACAGTCAAGCGTTTGGCATTGCGTTTAAGCAGCAAACCTGACAGCATTATGTTATTTTTAATATGTTTCATTTCGTGGGTTAAAACCGTTTCACGAAACGTGGGTATTTGTTTTTCATGGGCATAAATACGAAATAAAGAGGCCTGTTTAGCATCTGATATATACTGATTGGCATATTCTAATTCCGATAAATTTGGATTTCCGCGCCTCATTGTTTCAAATTGATTTATCATCCGCTGAAGTTGCAGGTATTCCTTTTTAGACTGTACCTTAAAATGCTTACGATATATAATCAATTTTCTTCCGGAGGTGCAAACCGTTGCCCGTGTAATAGCTAAATCTTTAATTTCATTACTGTTGTTATTTGCATTGACAATATCAAAAAGCTTGTCCTTCGGACAAACCTGAATGCCAAGTTTTTTCATCATTTCCGGAAAAAAATCATCCGAAATTCTATAGTCAAAATGGATAGAATTTTCCGCAT
>CAYOYE010000142.1:0-2945 GCA_964408115.1 uncultured Azospirillaceae bacterium | reverse complement strand
GATAAAATATTTGGCAGTTTTTGTATTGGAAAATAAATATTTAAACGGTGTATTTAAATAACATCTTTAATAAAATATTGCGCTGAACATTGTATTTAAATTAAATTTTGTTTATTTAAATTTGCATTTATAAAATAAGTGTGTTTTATTGTGAGTATGAAAAGAGGAAATATGAATAAAGTTTTTGATGTTATTGTTGTCGGCGGTGGGCATGCCGGTTGTGAAGCGAGTGCAGCTGCTGCCCGAACAGGTGCTAATACGTTGTTGGTAACGCATAAAATCGCGACTATTGGCGAAATGTCTTGTAATCCGGCCATTGGCGGATTAGGCAAAGGTCATCTTGTTCGCGAAGTTGATGCGCTTGACGGTTTAATGGGGCGTGTTATTGATCGGGCCGGTATTCAATTTAGAATGCTTAATCTTTCAAAAGGTGCTGCTGTACGGGGACCACGAGCGCAAGCCGATAGAGATTTATACCGTAAATATATGCTGGAAGCGTTGCAAAATACTGCGAATCTGGAAATTATGGAAGGTGCGGTTGAAGGGCTGTTGGTAAAAGATAAAACTGTTTATGGCGTGATGCTGGCAGATGGTGAACAAATTTTTGCAAAATCGGTTGTTTTGACAACAGGAACATTCTTAAACGGTATAATGTTTACCGGTCATAAAACTTCGGTCGGCGGGCGTGTCGGTGACATTTCCTGTGTTGGTATAACACCGTATTTAAAAGAGTGCGGTTTGGCTATTGGTCGCTTAAAAACCGGTACTCCGGCGCGCTTAAATGGTGACACAATAAACTGGAGTATTTTGGAAAAACAGTCCGGTGATGTAAATCCGCAAGCCTTTTCTTTTTTGACGGAGAAGATAGAAAATCGGCAAATAGATTGTGGCGTTACTTATACTAATGAGGAAACTCATAAAATTATTCGTGATAACTTTTCAAAATGTGCATTGTTTTCGGGTTTAATTACCGGAAAAGGACCGCGGTATTGTCCGAGTA
This sequence comes from uncultured Azospirillaceae bacterium, assembly GCA_964408115.1. Classification (GTDB taxonomy): domain Bacteria; phylum Pseudomonadota; class Alphaproteobacteria; order RF32; family CAG-239; genus RUG410. Next base: position 1,945 of record CAYOYE010000142.1, on the reverse strand, counting down.
TTGAAGATAAACTAGTGCGATTTGCCGATAGGACCTCACACCAGATTTTCTTGGAGCCGGAGGGTTATAATACTAATGTGGTTTACCCGAACGGAATTTCTACATCACTTCCGGCAGATGTGCAGGACGCTTTTATTCATACAATGAAAGGTTTGGAGAGTGTAGAAATTTTGCGCTACGCTTATGCAATAGAGTACGATTATGTCAACCCGCAGGAACTGAATCACTGTTTAGGTGTTAAAAAAATTGCCGGATTGTATTTAGCCGGTCAGATAAACGGCACAACAGGGTACGAAGAAGCAGCCGCTCAAGGATTGTTGGCAGGAGTAAATGCTGCCTTATCGGCTTGCAATAAAGGACGCGAATTTTATATTGATCGCAGTCAGGGATACATAGGTGTGATGGTTGATGATTTAATAACAAAGGGTGTTGACGAGCCTTATCGTATGTTTACATCACGCTCGGAATATCGTTTGATTTTGCGTGCCGATAATGCCGATGCTCGGTTGACGGAATTGGGGTATGAAGCCGGATGTGTTTCTGACGTCAGATACAGTGTATTTAAAAAGAAACAAACGGCTGTTGCCGAATTTGATAAATATTGTCAAGAAAAGTTTGTATCGCATGCCGAAATAGAAAAACTCGGCTTGGCTGTAAAACAGAATAATAAAAAGAGTCTCAAAGATTTAATGAGTTATCCTGATGTTTCACGTGAAACATTGGAAAAAATAGATGGCAATATTACAAAAATTGCCGACAAGGTTTATGAACAGGTTGACATTAATGCTAAATATTCCGGTTATCTGAAGCGAGAGTATGAAGATATTGCTGTTTTTAAAAGAGATGAAAATCTAAAAATCAGGGACGATTTGGATTATAGCAAAATTGGCGGTTTATCAACGGAAATGATACAGCGTTTTTCTACCGTTAAGCCTAAAACAATAGGGGAGGCTTCTCGTATCCCCGGTGTTACGCCGGCTGCTGTTGTCGCTGTTTTGGGACATTTAAAAAAATGATGATACAGGATTTTTCATACCATAATCATACAAATTTTTCTGATGGCGCCGATAGTTTAACCGATATGGTTAAACAGGCCAAAACTCTGGGCTTTAGCGAAATGGGAATTAGTGATCATCTTATCGTGCATAAAAATATGCACCAAGGTAAGGCTTGGGAGTTAATGGCTGGTCGTCCGTACGGATATATCTTTAATGCCGATTTTTCGCAAATATTGGAAAAGTATCAACGTCATTGTGATGAAATCAGGCGAGTGGCAAAAGAAGAAAACTTTAAGTTATATGTTGGTTTTGAGGTTGACTTCTTTACCTATGACGGGTGGCTGGAAGAACTTAAATATTTTTTGTCGCAACTAGATTATGATTACATTATTAACGGTAATCACATGTTGTTTGATGAAAAATGTGAAAATTTGTTTGATTTAAGTGATTTGCGGCGTGTTTGTTCGGATAGCGCTTTATATCATGATTATCTGTCGCGCCATTTCGCCACCATGAAAAAAGCAGTTGAGAGCGGTGTATTTAAATTTTTGGCCCACATTGATTATGCCCGTAAATTGGGTGAAGATATATGCGGAGAAAATGATTTTATCAAAGAAAAAACAGCTGTGTTATCGGCATTGGAAAAAACGGGTATGGCAACGGAAATCAGCACGAAGGGTTTGCGCAAAATCGGTGATTTTTATCCTTGTAAGTGGATTCTTGATGAGTTGGCGGCTCGTCATATTCCGGTTGTAATTAGCGATGATGCTCATCGTGTTACCGAGTTGGGCTATAAATTTGCCGAAGCAGAAGATGTATTGGCTAAGCACAATGTTTTCAATCGCTTACATTTTTAGCGGTTAATAAAAAATATATTTTATTGCAATATGCCTAAATAATTGTAGCTTATAAATAAGAGGTGGCTATGGATATTGAAAATGAAATAA
>CAYOYE010000141.1:0-2951 GCA_964408115.1 uncultured Azospirillaceae bacterium | reverse complement strand
GCAGGACCGGTTCCTGCTTTCCTTTGTACATGCGGAGCCATCGCTCCCGGAATACGGAAGAAGTATGATAGAAATGTTGGGCGTTTTGGCAATTGTCGGTGTGCTGTCAGTCGGCGGAATTGCCGGATATTCTAAAGCGATGGAAACATATAAAATTAACAAAGTTATTAATGATTATCACCATGCGGTTTTTGCAATTTTAGAAAAAGGTCTTGCCGCGTGGAAATTGAGCGATAACGAAATTATCTCTACCGACACGTTATCGGCCATCGGGGCTTGGCCCGATACTTGGGATGCAACAAATTATACCGACATATTTGGTAATAAGTGGTATTTTGAGATATGGACATATCCTAGCACAGAACAGGTTTTATCAACTTTTGTTTTTTTAACGAAAAACGATGAAGGATATAATCAGAAATTTTGTCAGGGTTTGTTTAATAATGTACTGAAGGCCAATTCTGCCGGTATCCATACATTTACCATGGTAACACAAACGGATAGCGATAGTAACATGGGCTGGGAAACTACTTTATACGGTGATAAATCCTGCTCCCAATCTTCCGGAAATTGTATTCGTGATCTTACTCCTGTTAAAATACAACAGATTTGTGCTATTTGTGCAAAATCTTATGAAACATGCCGTCCGACCATACGCTGGAGCTTCGGTTTCTGAACTTATATTGCCGTAATGGCGTGAAACTCGTAATAAAAACCTGCAAGATACCGTCAATAAGGCGGTATTTTTTTATCGCCGATTAGGTGTGTATAAATAAGAAGAATTTTTTGATTTTTCTACATATTGCCGGATTATTTGCCTAAAGACGTGAATACACATCGGACATTTAATCAGATAGATATGTTTCCGACCGTTTTGGAAATTATGGGGTATCAGCTGCCGAACAGAAAAGCGGGAATGGGAACTTCGTTGTTTGCTAAATCACAGACGCTGGCAGAAAAATATTCGTATGACGAACAGGAAAATGAGCTGACTTCGCGCGATATGTTTTATTATTCGCTATGGCAACCGATTTAAGTTTTTTTGCGCGGTTGTTTAGATAATTCCGGCTTACTTTTGTCAAACATATTTTGCAAAAACAATAAAATATACAAAATATTAAGCAAAGCTGCAAAAAAAAACTTGACAAAATAGAATAAATTGCTAGACTAAACATAGTTTTCTTTATTATTAATTCTTAAAACTTTTAGGTATGGCAACAATAACTTTACAGAATCAATATGATCTTCTTAACAGAGGTGATCATGATGAAATTATGGCCTATATTGAGAGACACTTCTTTGCGTATGGGCCTGAGGAGTTGTTTATTGCGCGCGGCAATGATGAAGAACTCATCAGCTACGCCAAGCGTTATGTATTCTCCGAGGAGGGAATGTTGAAGCTGATAGAGGAGGGCAAACATCACGAAGTTGTGATGATTCGTCTGGCCGACAGCTTCATAGATGACGAGTCAGAGTTGGCACTAATCCGTCATGGCAACCATGATGAGATTATGACCTACATCGCCAACAGCTATCTTTGTGATGACGCTGCGGTGGCTCTCATGGATCGCGGTAACGACGTTGAGATTTTGGAGTATGTTTCCAACAACGTTTTGTGCGATCGGGCCGAGATACGCCTTGTAGCCCGTCATAATATAGATGAGCTGGCGGCATATCTTGAGTATCACGCCCTTTGTCCGGAAGCCGAGGCTTTATTGAGAAAGCATGGCAAACCGGAGGAGCTGGATCTTTTGTAAGAATTTAAAATCCTGTCCTTTTGTGGGACGGGATTTTTTTTGTGAAAAAATTTTGCTACAAAACTCAAGTGTCGTAAAAATAATAATTTGAAATTTGACATTTTGCCGTTTTTGCGTTAATGATGTAATAAAATTATGTGTATGTGTTTGGGCTAAAGCAAACGGGGGAAGACATAATGAAATATCAGATGGATTTAAGCGAATTTTCATACAACAAAATAAAAGCCGGCAGACGGATTGATATGCGGTTGCTGGATAAAAAACGGCAGGCTCTTAAAATTGGCGACACCATAGAATATTCTAACATAAATAAGCCGGGGGAACGTATGGAATGCCAACTTTTAGGTATGGCCATATTTGATAACTTTAGCAATTTGGTAGATTGTCTGACGCCGCAAATGCTGGGATATGACAACAAAGAGGAAGTTATCTTACGCCTCAATCGGGCGTATCCGCTGGATATTCAAAAAGAATTTAATGTTACTGCACTCTTTATTAAAGATATAACTCCGCTACCACGCGAACTTTATCGCGGGGAATTAGAGCGCTGATCCATTGCCGATCTTACAACGTTCCGGTCTTAAACAATTTATAGTACTGATATACCGAGCCGTTCGGGACGGACCAGCTGAAATCGTTTTGCATTGCGTTTTGCTGCATTATCCGCAGAGTTTTCGGAGTGGTATAAAAACAGCGTAATGCCTTTTCTAAAGTTTCGGTATAGGCATTAATGTTGTTTTTTAGTTGTTGAGCCTTTAAATTTGCGCCGAAAACACGCGAACCGTTTGTGAAAAACACATCGGTACGGAAACCGTCAACGCAATCCTCAATCGTATCTACCAAACCGCCCGTAGACGTTGCTATCGGCAGGCAACCTTTGGCCATAGCTTCCATTTGTGTCAGACCGCAAGGTTCAAAATATGACGGCATCAAATAAAAATCGGCAGCCAGTTGTATGGCATAAGCAAACTGATCTTTATATCCGCGATATACAAAAATATGTTTGGCAAATTCCGGATATATCTGTTTGGCATTGTCTTTGAGTGTCATCAAATCACTGTATAAATCTTTATTGCCGGCACCACCTAACACAAAAATCGGAAAATCGTTCGGCGAATTTTTGTATTTATCTATCATCTTTAAAATGGCATTAATGGCAATATCGTAGCCCTTTTGTTCCACCATACGGCTGGT
>CAYOYE010000140.1:0-2993 GCA_964408115.1 uncultured Azospirillaceae bacterium | reverse complement strand
GAAAACAAATTGATTATTGCGAATCGTCTACTTGAAACCGGCGCTGTTAAGTTAAGACCTGATGACCCGTTTACTTGGGCTTCCGGCTGGAAATCTCCGATTTACTGTAACAACCGCGAAGCGTTGTTCTATCAAGATTTGCGAAGTTTGATAATTGCGGAATTTTGCAAACTTGTCGTGCAGTACAATCCGGATGTAGTTGTCGGTGTTTCTACCGGTGGTATTGCTTGGGGTGCTATTGTGGCGGAAAAACTCGGATATCCGTACGCCTCTGTCAGAACCGAAGCTAAAGACCACGGTATGAAAAGCAAGATTGACGGTATTATTCCGATTACATCGCGTGTAGTCGTAATTGAAGACCTTATTTCTACCGGCGGTTCTTCTTTGAAAGCCGTAGAAACTCTGCGAGAATATGTCGGAGCAAGTGTGCTCTGTGTCGCAGCAATATTTACTTACGAATTTCCGCAAGCTGTTAGTGCTTTTAAGGAGTCTAACTGCGAGCTGAAAACAATATGTGACTACAGCACACTGCTGAAAGCCGCATATAATAAGGGAGCCTTCAAAGAGAAGGAGAGAGATTTGCTTTGCAAGTGGCGTGAAAGTCCTGATACCTGGGGAAGATAATGTCACTTTGATCTAACGTTAATCTTTAAAAGGGAGAGTTGCAAAACTCCCCCTTTTTGTTTTAAATTCCGCCGGTATGCGTGCAATAGTCCATCTTATGAAGATTGTATTTTTTATAAACATCACAGGTTGAACATATACAGCCATGATTTTGATAAATACAATTACTTTTTTCATAGGCACAAAACATTTTTTCAAAATGTCTGTCATTTTGAAAATTTTCCATCATTTTCAAAAAGTTTTCCGGTGCATTTTTCAGCTTGCAGCGCTCGGAATATGACGGACATTTCATACAACGGCATTTTTCTATGTTTTCTTTTGTTTTATCTACCAACATATTACTCTCCTTCAGTTAAGCAAAGTATATGTATTAAGCCAAAACAAAACATCAATATGACATAAAGTTATAAAAACTCATATACGCCGAAAAACACCGCTTTCAATCGGCGGAAAATAAGATAAATACTCGGTAGATTTTTCTATTTTATCTACTCTGGCTAAAAAAGGTCCTTTATAGAGCAAAGCTAACATATATTGCTCTTTTTCGGCAGAAGCCGACATACAAACAAGCACATCACCGTTTTCCAAATTACAAACATATCCTGATATGCCGTTTTCTTGTGCCTTATTTACGCACCATCGCCGAAAACCAACCCGCTGCACCCGTCCGCTTATTTTGTAGCAAGATATCTCTGTCATCACAAATAACCGGCTATTTCATACAGTTCCGCTTTTATTTGTTGCCGGCGGCTTAAACACTCGCTATCTACACCCCAGCGCTTATTCTGTTCTATTTCCTCCAGAAAAGCCAAATCAAAGGCCTCATCAGCATTTATTCGCCCGTCAATCAGAGCCAGAGCCAAAAGCGGAGATTTCAAAAGCAGGGCTGCCAGATAAAAAACCGTAAGTTTCTTATCCGGCAGAGCTAAAAGAATATCCTTAAAGCGTTCATAATTATCTTCATTACTTTTAGGTGCCGCTAAGGTATCGGTTTTTTCTAAATTAAGAGAAAAACGCGCACCCAACCACTCTAAAATCGGTGTCCATTTTTGAACCTGAACGGCTTTAATCTCGTCGTTAGCACTCCAAAAAAGCAAGACGTCAGTAAAAGAAAATTTAATAAGTTTATCCGTTACTTCTTCTTTTCTTGCCGATATATCTTTTGTTATACCCGTAAAATCTATCACTTTTTCAAATCCGTCAATAAACCTTTTAGCGTATCTTTTGCCTGATTTCCCAGATTTTTAACAGTTTCTTTTGTTTCCTTATAAGTGTCGGATACGTTACTTGCGGTAGTTTTTTCACCTTCCGGAAAATAAGAAGAATAAGACGTACCTTTTAGTGCCGTATAGCAAGGTGAAGAATCCGCAGAAAGCAATAAATCTCCGGCATTATAAATACCTGATGTAGCTACCGCACCTAAAACGGCTTTTGCTGTTTCTTCTTTATTTATTCCTACTTTAGGGTTTGTAACGGTACCGATAATCTTAAACAAAGAACCTAATACGGAAGAAATGTTTATATTGCTTACCTTACCGGAAAACGGTTGTAATTCTATGTTTATTTTATCATTTTGCAAATTGGTTGTACCGTTGGCTACCAAATAAAAATCACTGGCATTAACAACTATACCCTTTGGAAAATTAACAACACCTTTACTAATATCACCGCGAACAACAGCGCATGTTAAATTCATATCATCTGATGTTACGTTGAGTTTTAACGCTTCCAGTATTTGTACGATAATATTTCCTTTTAAGGCATCTAAACTTTTTATTTTCATTACGGATTTATCAACCAATGCTATGATTCTACCGTCTAAATTAGCTAAATAATGATCAGTATCAACACCGGAAGTATTTATATTTATATCAAATGATGATTTACCGCCTTCTTTGATATAAACTTCACTGTTTGTTTTTGTAGCTAACGGTTTATATAAATCCTGCAAAACAATATCCTTACCGACCAACTTTACTACGGCATTTTTCTTGTTGGCATTAACGTTTGAGCTACCGCTTATCGTACCTGTACCTGCCGTAATATTTTTAATATTAATATCTAATTTTCCGCTCTTTAATGCGACATTTCCTTTAATATTGCTTAAAGCGACGTCTTTTGTAACAGACAAATTTTTGATGTTTATATCTACATCGGCATTTGCCATAGTTAAATAACTATACGGAATCAACGTATTTGCCAACAACTCCGAAGCATTAGCTTCCGCAATAAACAAATTTAAGGCCGTTTTCTGTGTAGCGGTAAAATCATAAACATTTATTTTATCACTCTCGGCATTAAGTTTGACATACGGTAAAGTACCTGTTAAATCGGCATTAACTTTACCAGAGATTTTATTTTCTTTATAT
>CAYOYE010000139.1:0-3005 GCA_964408115.1 uncultured Azospirillaceae bacterium | reverse complement strand
AAGCCTGTAATTCCTGACTGTTAATGTTCAAAATTTTAGTGAAGCATTTTAAAGCAGACTCGTTATCACCCATCAACTGATAAGTAACACCGATACCGTTCCATGCTTTTGTATTGAACTTATCGCCGGATAAAACTTTCTTAAAGAATGAAATTGAACGGTCATACTGTTTCAATTTTTGCAACGTTACGGCAATACTCAACAATGTTTGCGGATGCTTACTATCAACCTTCATAGCCTGTTCCAAAACGTCCAGAGCTTCTTTAAAAGAGAACATGTGTTGCAAAGCAATAGCCTTACCGTTTAGGGCCTCTAAAGACGTACTATCATTAGCATATGCTTCATCAAAACAGCTGATAGCCTCTTTATATAAACCGCGCATACTCAAAGTTACGCCTTTATTATTTAAAATTTCAACCGACTTCGGATTAATAGCCAAAGCCTTATCAAAACATTCTACCGCATCAGTGTATCTGCTCATTTTCTGATAAGCAAACCCCTGACTGTTTAATGCTTTCCAAGCACGCGGATTTTCGGCAATTACTTCTGCAAATTTTTGTACTGCTTCGTCATACTGACCGGAGTCCAGCAGCTCTTGTCCGCGTTTATATGCGCCGTTTTCATTTAATTTTACCATTATCAAAACCTCATCTCAAAATAATATTTATTTTTGTGTGAACAGCTGTTAACGAATAGCATAAAAAAAACATTATGTCAAGTTTTTTATATTATTGACAATTGTTTGAAAATAGGAATATCTGTACGGATTTCCGCGTATTGACAGGCAAATTTCCGACAATTATTTTTCAGATTTTCACGATTTTGGGCAAAATATTTACGATACTCATTTTTAAATTTTATTGAGGAAGTATCAAATACCACTTTTTGTAAACCGTATTGTGCTTCATATTCACCGTCCGGTGGTACAATTTCTTCCAAAGCGTCAAAAACATTCAGACAATAAACCTTATTATGTTTTCCTAAAGCGGCTATTTTTTCAAAATTGTTATTGTTTATACCTCGGAAATCACTCAGAATAAAGATAATTCCCTGCCCTTTTTGGCGCAGTTCTATTTTTTTTATTACATCTTCAATATTACCGAATCGGTTTTGTGTCAAAGCTCTTTCCGTTGCTTTAGATACGGCATTAAAAACAGCCATTAAACTTTTCAGATTGTTTTGCGGCTTAAAATATGTCGTATTAATCCCGTCATAAATCATTATGCCGAAGCGGTCTTTATTTCGTATGGCCATCCAGCCTAAAACAGCTGCCGTTTTAGCGGCCGTAACCGTTTTAAGCTCGCGTTTCGTACCAAATACCATAGTGGCAGACAAATCCAAAAAAACGGTAATCGTACGGTCTTTTTCTTCATTATATATTTTGGTAAAAGGCTCGGCCTTACGGGCGGTAATTCGCCAATCAATGTCACGAATGTCATCTCCGAAGGTATAAGATCTCACTTCTTCCAATTCCATTCCCCGTCCCTTAAATGCCGATTTAACGTCTCCGGCTCGGTTACTTGTTATCAGATTCCGTCTTTGCAAAATATACGGCAAATAACGCTGTTGAAAAATTAAATCGTCAACCGTTGCATAGAGCCCGTCGGTATTTTTTTTTGTTTGTGGAGAATGTTTAAACATTAGCATAAGCCACCTCTACGGTAAAGGAACTACTTTCAATAATCCGCTTATAACATCATCCGTAGTCAATCCGCCGGCTTGTGCCTCAAACCCTAAAATAATACGATGACGCAACACTTCAAAGACAACTTCGTGAATATCCTCCGGTGTAACAAAATCACGTCCTGCCAACCAAGCGTTTATTTTAGAACATTTATCAAGCGCAATGGTTGCCCGAGGGCTGGCTCCAAAAGCTATAGCGTCTTTCAGACCGTTATCGTATTTTTCCGGATTTCGGGTTGCCGCAATCAGCTGAATAAGATATTCTTCAACCGCATCACTAAAATGCACGTTTAATGCTTCTTTACGGGCAGACAGAATATCTTCCGGATTTAATGTGCCGCAGGTTTGCTGAAATGTCGGCAGATTTTCTCCGTTATGAGCGTTTTGTTCTTCTTCGCGGACCAAATGCAAAATTTTGCGCTCGGTTTCCACATCCGGTTGATCTATTTTAATGTACATCAAAAAACGGTCTAATTGAGCTTCCGGCAGATTATATGTTCCTTCGTGTTCTATCGGATTTTGGGTTGCCATTACCATAAACAAACGCGGCAGTTTATATTGTTTTCCGCCTACGCTGACCTGACGTTCCGCCATAGCTTCCAATAAAGCCGATTGCACTTTTGCCGGCGCGCGGTTAATTTCATCTGCCAAAACCAAATTAGCAAAAATCGGGCCTTTTCTAAATTCAAATTCTCCGCTGTTTGCCAGATAAATATCACTACCGGTTATATCTGACGGCAATAAATCAGGGGTAAACTGTATGCGGTTATATGCGGCATCAATACACTCCGACATAGTCTTTACGGCTTTTGTTTTAGCTAATCCGGGTGCACCTTCAACTAAAGCATGTCCATCCGCCAAAAGCGTTATGATCAATTTTTTAACTAAATCTTCCTGCCCTAAAATTCGGCTTTCCATATAAGATTTCAGCCCGAGTATCTTCTGTTTTATTTCCAACATAGTTCACCTTTCTAAAAAAATTGTTTGTAAAACAACATAAAAACTATTTCTTTTAATCAAGTATTATTATATATAAGTTTTAAAAAGGTTAAAAACAAGAAGATTTCAAAGATGACTGATATATTTGATTTAGACGAAGATAGTTGCGCCACAAAGATTTATGATAATATAAGCGCTTTAAGACCGGCTATGCCATGGCTTGATGAACTTAATCCGGAACAACGTATGGCCGTAGAAACAACCGAAGGCCCGTTGCTGGTGCTTTCCGGAGCCGGAACAGGAAAAACTAAAGTTTTAACTACCCGTCTGGCATATATATTAACCAATATGAAAGCCAATCCCTGGAACTGTCTGGTTGTAAC
>CAYOYE010000138.1:0-3104 GCA_964408115.1 uncultured Azospirillaceae bacterium | reverse complement strand
CGCTAACCTGTATTTTGATACCACGGCGGATTTTGTGGTATAAACCGCCGATTTTCTTTAACATCTTAAACATAATCGTTCTCCTTTAAGATTATTTGCTAGAATTAGCGATAAGCATAACAATAAATATTTTATATGTCAACCTAAAATAGAAAAAAGATAAATATGCAATATTAATCAGAAAATTCAGACGATTAGGCATACAAAAAGCCTCCTGCCTTTAGAGGAGGAGGCTTTTGATTTTGCATTTCGGATATTAATACATTCCGCCTGGCATACCACCCATACCGCCGGCAGCACCGCCATCACCGCAATGGCATTCTTTTTCCGGAATTTCGGTAACCATTGCCTCGGTAGTAATTAACAATCCGCCAACAGAGGCTGCATCTTGCAAAGCCGTCCGTACAACTTTGGTCGGATCAACGATACCGGCCTTAATCATATCGGTATATTCGCCTGTTTGTGCATTATAGCCAAAGTTTGTATCTTTACTCTCTAACAGCTTACCTGCCACAACAGCACCGTCAACACCTGCATTTTCGGCAATCTGACGCAACGGAGCCTGTAGGGTTTTGCGAATAATGTCTATACCGACATTTTGATCCTGATTATCGGTTTTCAATTTTTCCAGAGCCTTGGTCGCATACAACAATGCCGTTCCGCCACCTGCTACGATACCCTCTTTAACGGCAGCGCGTGTTGCGTGCAAAGCGTCATCAATCCGGTCTTTCTTTTCTTTAACTTCAACTTCCGAAGCTCCGCCGACTTTGATAACGGCTACACCACCCGAAAGTTTACCCAAACGCTCTTGCAGTTTTTCACGATCATAATCTGAAGAAGTCTGCGCAATTTCCTGACGAATCTGGGCAGTTCTGCCGGCAATGGCATCTTTATCACCGGCACCGTCAATAATTGTGGTGTCGTCTTTAGTGATTTCAACGCGTTTAGCCGTACCTAACATATCCAACGTAACGTTTTCAATTTTCATACCCAACTCATCGGAAATAACCTGTCCGCCGGTTAATACTGCCATATCCTGCAACATGGCTTTACGTCTGTCACCAAATCCCGGAGCTTTTACGGCACAAACTTTTAAGCCGCCGCGAATACGGTTTACAACCAGAGTAGCCAGAGCTTCGCCCTCAATGTCTTCGGCAATAATCAACAAAGGTCTGCCAGCCTGTACTACGGCTTCCAAAACCGAAATCATCGGCTGAAGATTAGAAATTTTCTTATCATACAATAAAATGAACGGATTTTCATATTCGCAATTCATTTTATCGGCGTTGGTTACGAAATAAGGTGAGAGGTAACCACGATCAAACTGCATACCCTCAACAACATCTAATTCCGTTTCCAAACCTTTGGCGTCTTCAACGGTAATTACACCTTCGTTTCCGACTTTTTCCATGGCTTTTGCCAAATATTCACCGATTGTTCTATCGCCATTTGCCGAGATTGTACCAACCTGTGAAATTTCGGAAGATGATTGTACGGCTTTAGAACGCGACTTAACGTCTTCAACAACGGCTTCAACCGCCATATCAATACCACGCTTAACGTCCATCGGGTTCATACCGGCAGCTACGGCCTTGCAACCCTCACGAATAATGGACTCGGCCAATACGGTAGCGGTAGTTGTACCGTCACCGGCCTTGTCAGCGGTTTTTTGCGCTACTTCTTTAATCAGTTGCGCGCCCATATTCTCAAATTTATCGGCCAAAACAACTTCTTTAGCAACCGAAACACCGTCTTTAGTAAGTTTTGGTGCGCCGTAAGATTTATCCAACATAACGTTACGGCCTTTAGGACCTAATGTAACTTTTACGGTTTTAGCCAGAGTTTCAACGCCTTTCAGCATTTTGCTGCGCGCGTCAGTTCCAAATTTAATGTCTTTAGCAGCCATTTTTTTCACCTTTCACTTATTCTACAATTGCTAAAATATCGGATTCTTTTACGATTAAACGGGTTTCGCCGTTCATTTTAATTTCCGTACCGGCCCACTTGCCGAACAACACGCGGTCACCGACTTTTACCGACATAGGCAAAATTTTACCGTCTTCGGCTCTAAACCCGTTACCTACGGCCTCTACAATACCTTCGGACGGTTTTTCCTGTGCCGTATCCGGAATGATGATGCCGCCGGCAGTTTTTGTTTCTTCATCTACACGCTTAATCAACACTTTGTCGTGCAATGGTTTAATACTCATATTTCAATACTCCTAAATAAAAGTTTTAAGCAACTAATACCTAGTTAGTGTTTGCATTTCTCAAAGTCAAGACGGCGGAAAATTTTTTTAATCAGATTCCAAATAAAAAAATGCAGATAATCAGTGTGGCATAAACAATTGCCGGTCCAAACGGTCCGACACGCTGACGGCTAATCAGACATTCCAGCCCGAACAAACCGCAAGACAGCAATAAAATATAGGATATAGCCTCAAAGCCTACCCATGCGCCGATAGCCGACAGCAGTTTAATATCTCCGCCGCCAAACGCATCCGGCTTTTTTAAGACCAAAAACAAAGACGCGGCAACCGGCATAATGTAGCCTAAAGCCGCACCAATGGCACTGTTTAACGGATTGCCGATAAAATCAGGCGTGTTAGTGATAAGCCAGTCGCCGTTTAAAGCCGCATAGGTAAAGCCTAAAATCAAAAGCGGATAGGTGAAGATATCCGGCAACAACAGAAAACGCTTGTCTATTTCTACCAACAGCAGCAAAATCCACAAAAACGCAATATACCAGACGATAAATCCGTTATCAAAGCAAATAGAAAACAGGTAACTTGCCGCTGCGGTAAAAATACCCCAACCCAAACTACGCATCAGGTAGCGGTTAAACAACATCATATATTGCGGATTATCCTTGAGTTTGCTCCAAGGCATACAATGGTACGGGATAAGAACCTTCAGCAGAATATATCCCATGGTTGCCGGCATTAATTTACCGATATGGCGCGCCAAATACGGGATAAAACACCCGAAAATAAAGCCGTAAATAACAAAACTCATAACAATCTCTCCACTAATGTTTAATAATGATAGATGTAATATACAAAAGATAATATATAAAAAGGAATATACGGAATATGTTGAAAAAT
>CAYOYE010000137.1:0-3134 GCA_964408115.1 uncultured Azospirillaceae bacterium | reverse complement strand
TTTTGTAGGGAAACGGAGTGATACCGGCGCCGAAAACTATCCACGCTCCGTATTCGTGATAAAGCTCCTTAAATGAATTGAATTTTTCTAAATATCCATAAAAATTAAGCAGCGGTTCGGCAATAATCCGGAAGAAGTAAACGCCGATAATATAGCCTAAATATGCCCCTATAACGCTTGCTAACGTGGCCACTCCGGCAATTTTCCACGCCTGTTTCGGGGTGGCTAAAATCATGGGTATCAGCATAATATCCGGTGGAATCGGAAAAAAAGAACTTTCAATGAAGGAAATAACAAAAAGCCAAGCCAGAGCGTGCTTGGCGGCAGATAGGTGTATAACGGCATCATAAACGGTGCGCACCAGTTTATTAAATCCCATAAAAAATTCTCCTTTATAAAGTCATTATAAAAGAGTTTTAGCCGATAAATTTTTTAATTTCAGTAATATCTTGTTCTCTATCCACATAAAAAATACGGTTGTGTCGTAAATAATGATGCGCGGCAATAAAATGCGGCGTATATTCTATGCAGACCGCTTTCGGATTGTTTTTGCTTAAATAGATGCGCGCCGCGTTATCGTTATGCACTTCAAAATAAGTATAGCCGTATTGTTCCAGTTGTTGCCGAAATTTACCGGCGTTTTCCGAGTACGAATCCAAAAGCAGAACATCATGTCGTTTACCGCCGATACAATAACTTTCTATGATGTCCGTAAATTTGTGCATATCGGCAGGAAAGTGTAAATAATGTGCTATTTCAGGAAAAAAATTAAAGGCGGTATGTTGCGGTTTAATAACGATAATCGGACAATTTGCGGCGGTATTTTGCGCGATAAATTCTTTGAATGATGCCGCCGAGATACCATCACTTAAATCAAATACCATAACGTTGGGTGTGATTTCGCCGGTATAATTAAGCAGTTTATACATATTATCCGTTCCGAACATTCGTAGAGAACGGCTGTCAAAAATATCCTTAAAGGCACTCAACATCGGGCGATTGTCGTCATAAACAAATATGCGTCCGGAATTATTTTCTATCATATTTTACCTTTTCCCTTTCTGTAGATAAAATATAATGGCATTTTCGGAGGTTTAAACAGTCTTTCTTTGTAAAATATAGGCATCAAACGTGTTTTGCAGCAACATGGCAATAGTCATCGGACCCACGCCTCCCGGAACCGGCGTTATGTAAGCGGCCTTTTCTTTGGTTTCCGCAAAATTTATGTCGCCACAAATAGAACCGTTTGGAAGACGGTTTATGCCAACGTCTATCAGGATAGCTCCGTCTTTTATCCAATCTGCCGTAACCAGATTGGCAACACCGCAAGCGGCAATCAAAATATCGGCTTGAGAAGTCAGCGCTTTTATGTTTCGGGTGCGAATATGGGTTACGGTTACCGTACATTCCTGATTTAGCAATAAGGTTGCCAACGGCCGACCGACAATTAGGGAAGCCCCTATAATAACAACGTTTTTACCGCTTAACGTAGGGCAGATATTTTGCAACAAATACATAATGCCTAACGGAGTTGCTGCCGTAAAATACGGCTTTTCGTTATTTTGCAACATACCGGTATTGTACGGATGAAAACCGTCAACATCTTTGAAAGGCGAAATCATATTGATTATGCGGTTTGTATTCAGGTGGTCCGGCAACGGAAGCTGAACGATAATTCCGTTGGTTTCGGTATCGTTGTTGAGCTTTTCAATCAGTTCGGACAGCGTTTTTTCTTCTATGTCGGCGGCAAATTTATAGAGATTAGTCGTTATACCGATTTCGGCAGCGGCTTTGATTTTGTTGCGCACATAAATCAGACTGCCTTCATCTTCGCCGACTAAAATAATTGCCAAACTCGGATGTTGTCCGATTGAGGCTATTTTTTGTTTTAGCGACAAACGAATTTCGCCGGCGGCTTTTTTGCCATCAATCAATAATGCGGTCATCTTTTGTTTTTTCCTTTTTTAGAGCCGATAATTTACGGCAAAATTCTTCGGTTTGCGGCACGTCTATAAAAATCTTCTTTAAATGGTCGGTAGCGCCGCTGATAATGGTTACGGAACTTTTGGCTATTTTGAGAGAAGCCGCCAGAAATTTAATAAGCTCTTTATTGGCTTTGCCTTTTTCGGCAACGGCATTAACCGAAGTTTTAAGGTAGCAAACTCCTTTTTCATCATTAAAAACATCGCGAAACTCACAACTTGACGCACCCGGGGAAAGTTTTATTCGCAATAAATATCCTGACTTGTAAACTTCGTAAAATGTCATGTTTTACATATACTGCCCAATCCATTCGTTTAGGTGAGTGATGAACGAACCGACAAAGGCTATGGCCAACAACAAAACACCCGGGGCAATATCATATCCGGCAACAGGCGGTACTTTTTTGCGAACAAAAGCATAAACCGGCTCGGTAATGGCTTTTAGAATAGTCATAAATTTTTCCGAATATTTGTTGTGAACGGTTATCATATTGTAGTGTAACAGCAGATGCAAACAAATTTCTACTACTACAACCTTAAAATAGAGGTCTACGACCATTCCGCAGATATCTAATGCCGGCATTAAAAAAAGACCAATGATACCCATACTATTCTCCCTGTTTTTGTTTTTACATTCAATTTATATCTTTTAGCATAAAAAACGATTATGTCAAACTTTCTTTTGCCGATAATAACGGTATTAGCATTATTAAGCGACATTTTGTTACGAATTGTTTTCTTCAAAAATTATACCGGCTTGTTCAAACCATATAATTCTATCAATAATCCAATTGCTTATCTGCTCTATTTTTTCGGCTTCAATTCCCATGGCTAAACCTATGCGGCAAATAAGCAGCGATTCGGCGGATGAGAGAATATTGTCTATGTGCGAAAGAATACACATTTCCCTAATCAGCTCCAGCGCCAGATGTCGGTCTTTGATGATTTTTACGTTTTCAATGACTTCTTCTTCACTGGGATAATCATTTATAGCCGAGGAATAGTCTACCCCGTAATCGGCGGCAGCGTTGGAAATAAATTGCAGCTCCGAACTGTCTTCATGACCGTCAACGCGTGCCACACAAACCAATGCCTGAAAAAAAGCCTTTTTTTCTTCTTGCGAGGCTTGCGGTAAATAAGAAGGCAGAATAT
>CAYOYE010000136.1:0-3151 GCA_964408115.1 uncultured Azospirillaceae bacterium | reverse complement strand
ACAAGAGCAGCTAATAATGTTGATGAAAAAATTGACAGATATGCCCAAACACACTTGGAAAATACTAAATTACGTCAAAATAAAGACTAAATTATAAAATAATAAAAATATTATTGACATCTTGCAAAATAAGAAATATATTATTTGTGAGGTGAATATGAATATGGAAGAACTGCAAAATACGGCGTATGATATTTTTGAGCGTTTTACTAAAGAAAACCCGACTTGCGGGCAGGGCGCTTACTTGTCTAAGCAGACCAACCGCGTGCTGGCGTTTGAAAAATATTTTAATGCCCTTAATTTTGCCGATATTCGCGGTTTGTGCGGTAGGCCGCTGCAAGGCTCTGAAATACGGCTTTTGCGTGGACATATCAAAAGCAAAATAGAAAAATATCTGGCTGATAATGTTAAAACTTTGGCGCTATGCTGAATAAATTGTGTGGGAAAATCTAATCCGGCTATTGTAGAAACACAAAACTTAACCTATATAATACAAAGAAGTATTATTTACGGAGTTAAGCCAATATGCAAAAAAAACAGGAAAACGAGGATTTTCAAACCGAAACGCCAAAAGAAGAACAACCGCTACCGGTGTTGCCGCTGCGCGATGTTGTTGTTTATCCGAAAATGATTGTGCCGATTTTTGTCGGGCGCGAAAAGTCAATAGCCGCCGTACAGAAAGCAAATGACGGTAGTTCGGAAATTGTGTTGGTTATGCAGAAAAAAGCCGAAACGGAAGTGCCTTCGGTAAACGATATGTATATGGTCGGCACGTTGGGCAATATTTTGCAAATTCTAAAACTGCCGGACGGTACGGTGAAAATTTTGGTAGAGGGCATCAAACGGGTTAAAATCAAAAAGTTTTATAATCAGAAAAGCTATATGGAAGCCGAAGTTGAGGAGTATCCGCAAACCGAACATGACGTAACGGAACTGCGCTCGTGGGTGAGGGCGGTTTTGAGCGAGTTTGAAGAATATGCCAAAGTCAACAAAAAAATCCCGATAGACGTTTTGCAATCCGTTAAACAAATTGAAGAATATGATAAGTTGGCAGATACCATTGCTTCGCATTTGTCATTAAAAACCGAGGATAAACAGTTTTTGTTAGAGGCCGACAGCCTGAAAGAACGCTTTAATAAGCTGCTGCAGTTGATTGATACCGAAATGATGATTTTGGAAATGGAAGGCAAAATCAAAAACCGCGTTAAAAAGCAGATGGAAAAAAGCCAAAAAGAATATTATTTGAATGAGCAGATGAAAGCAATTCAAAAAGAGCTTAACGATAGTGAAGACGGTGATGAATATGCAGTGTATCTGAAAAAAATCAACTCTACAAAACTAAGCAAAGAAGCGCGTGAAAAAGCGTTGAGTGATTTGAAAAAACTCCGCAGTATGGGAAATACGGCGCCGGAAAGCTCCATTATCCGCAACTATTTAGACTGGATTTTGGATATACCTTGGGATAAAAAAACAAAGCTGAATAAAAATCTGACCAAGGCCATAGAGGTGCTGGAAGAAGATCATTACGGGTTGGAAAAGGTAAAAGAGCGTATTGTGGAATATTTGGCGGTGCAATCGCGTGCCAATAAGCTGAAAGCCCCGATTTTGTGCCTTGTTGGGCCTCCGGGTGTCGGTAAAACTTCGTTAGGTAAATCAATAGCGCGGGCGACTAACCGTAATTTTGTGCGCGCTTCGTTGGGCGGTATGCGTGATGAGGCTGAAATCAGAGGACATCGCCGGACCTATATTGGCGCTATGCCGGGCAAAATTATTCAATCAATGAAAAAAGCCGGCACATCTAATCCGTTGTTTTTGCTTGATGAAATAGACAAACTGGGCAACGATTGGCGTGGCGATCCGAGTTCGGCATTGTTAGAAGTTTTGGATCCGGAACAAAATTCATCATTTAATGATCATTATCTGGAAGTGGACTATGATTTATCGGATGTAATGTTTGTAACTACCGCCAATTCTTTGAATATGCCGCGCCCGTTGTTGGATAGAATGGAGATAATTCAACTGTCCGGATATACCGAAGATGAAAAAGTAGAAATAGCCAAACGCCACCTTTTGCAAAAGGTGTTTGATGAAAACGCGGTGAAATGTTCCGAACTGTCTGTCAGTGACGATGCCATTCGGGATATAATCCGCTACTATACGCGGGAAGCTGGTGTACGCAACTTGGAGCGTGAACTTTCAACAATAGCCCGTAAGGCCATCAAAGAAATTTTGATGCAGGAAGGAAAGTGCGTTAAAATAGATGTTACGGCGGATAATTTGGAAAAATACCTCGGAGTTAAAAAATTTAGCTACGGGGAGGCCGAAAAGCAGGATCATATCGGCGTAACTACGGGTTTGGCGTGGACGGAAGTCGGTGGCGATATTTTGTTTATTGAAGCGGTGGATATGCCGGGGAAAGGCAAAATTACCCAAACCGGTAAATTAGGCGATGTAATGAAAGAATCCATAGAAACGGCATATTCCGTTGTTCGTTCCCATTCGCAGGATTTGGGCATTGATGCGGAAGTTTTTGAAAAGACCGATGTGCATGTACACGTTCCGGAGGGGGCTACCCCGAAAGACGGGCCGTCAGCCGGTATTGCCATGTATACGACTCTGGTGTCGGTGTTTACCAAAATACCGGTGCGCAATGATGTGGCTATGACCGGTGAAATTACCCTACAGGGACGCGTATTGCCGATTGGCGGCTTAAAGGAAAAACTGTTGGCAGCCTTGCGGGGTGGCATCAAAACCGTAATTATTCCGCGCGAAAACGAGAAGGATTTGGCAGAAATTCCGGATAACGTCAAAAAAGGAATGAATATTATTTCGGTGGCAAACGTATCGGAAGTGTTGCAAATTGCCTTGCGTAAATAACTGTTACAAAAGCCCGATATAAAAATGTCGGTTGCCTGAAATTTGTGTCGGATAATAATTTTTGTTGACGATAATTTAATGTTGTGTTATGCTACAAAGCATAAAGTAACAATGAACGGAGGATATTAATATGGCAAATGATAATGTTGAAAGAGTTAGAAAACTGTCTGCTCAAAAGAAGGGTGGCAATGTTGTTGATAATTTTGTCAATGGAACAGTTGAATATGAAGCTAAAAAAGCAGAAGAAAAAGGAAAGCCTATGACAGAATTAGAA
>CAYOYE010000135.1:0-3152 GCA_964408115.1 uncultured Azospirillaceae bacterium | reverse complement strand
TATGGTGCATTTGAAAAGATACCTCCGGTAGTTTTGGCAGAAAAATATACTAATCTCGGAAAGTATATTGATTAAGAAAAAGATTACACCGCGAAAGCTGATCTGATTGCCCAAAAAGCGAAGTTCGCCGACCGAATTGATACGGTTACCGATATGGTGGTAAAAGAAGGCAAAACAGATGACGATTTGTACTTTGCCGATATTACGAATATTGCCACTGCGCATGAAGGGTATATGGAAATGTTTAAGGCCCGCGCTACGGATTTGGCAAAAGTTGCCAAAAATGGTAGTGAGGACGATAAAAACGCCGCAGCGGAATATGCAAAAAAAGCAAAAGACGGTAAGGAAATTCTGGATGCGGAATTGCATGAATATGAAGATTTGTGGAATATAAGCGAACTTAAACCGAAAGATGCAGAGGCACTGAATAAGCGTTTTAATAAAATATCCGAAAAACTGGCATCGGTAGAATTAGATGAAAACACAGCCAGTTTGGTTTCTAACTTTAAGTTTTTGGACCAAGACGGTAAGCCGGAACCACAATTTGTTGACGCAGACGGTAACGAAAGTGATGCTTATACCCCGGGGGCTAAGGTTATTGAGGGCAGTAAATTACATAATTCCATCCGTTTGGCGAAACAGAAGGTCTTGCTGGAAAATTTAGGCAGTAAAGAAGAAATTACGCCGGAATTTTTGCAAAAAGAGGTTTGCGAAACATTGCCCGGTGTATTGTATGTTGAGCATGTTAATAGTCAGGTTCTGGCAGATGTAAAAGAAAAGCCGGATCAGTTTACCAATCCGAAATATCTTAGTGAATTTATTAATAATCTGTCTAATACGGATAGACCAATGGCGGTTGCGCCTAAGGCATACGAAGCCGGTGTTGACTATATGGTACAGGCAAATGACGGATATGCTCACTGTTTGAAAAATAAAATCGGCGAAGATAAGCCGGTGGTGATGAGAGTATATACTCCGATTAAAGATTTGGACAAGTGGGCAGACTTTAGAATAACCGATAAAGTTGACAAAGGTAAAATTCGGAAAGAAATGGCGTTACGGGCAGGAAAGAATTTCTTGTCGGGATTTCTGGTTTCCGGTGCGATTAATACTGTCGGAGCAATGGCGGCAGCTAATGTCGGTTTAACTGCGGCAACCGGCGGTTTAAATGCAATGGCCGGTGCTGCTATCGGTGTGGGCATAGGTGTGGCTATGTCAATAAAACAGATTCACTCGTGGCGTAAACAGCAGAAACAGGAAGGAAAACCTGCCGGATTTAAGGCATTTATCAAAAACCGTAAGCTGGTGATGTCTCTAGCAACAACGGCACTTGGGGGTGCGGCTTTGGGATTTGCTGCAACCGGTAATCCAGGGATAGCAACGGCATTAGGTGTTGGTGCTTTAACTATCGGGTCTGCAAATGGTCTTATTTCCGGCTATCAGGATTCGCGTAAGGCCGGTTTAGGTAAGGTAGAATCTATCGGGTGGGGAGGCTTACAGGCTCTTGCCTCTACTATGGGTGCTTTGACAGGTAAGTCTGCTTCAAATTGGGCCATAGATGCTTATAACCACCATAATCCGGATAATAAACTGTTCCAACATGAAAAAGTTACTGATGTGGACAAGCATACTACGAGAACAGAACATGTTTATAAGGAAGGGGTATCGGAGCATGCGCAGGAAACTCTTAATAAGTGGTATAAGGGACATGAAGATGTATTGCAACAAAGGGTAGAGGATATTAAAGCCTATAATGCCGAGCATGGTACACATATTGATCCATATCGTTATTTGATGGAAGCACATGATGCCGGAGCCAGAACTCTTGATAATAATTTGCTGCATAATCAAGGTGGTCCAGATGTTCACTCAGGTGGTAATCATACAGTTTTAGGAGATGGCTGGAGTAAAACAACAGGTATTTCGCAGGAACAGGTGCATAGTTTGGCAGATTCAGTAACACCTGACGGACATGTCGTGATTACAGATGCTTCGGTAGAAGCATTTAATGCCATTGATCCACATGTAACAACTTATAATCAGGTGGGTGCAGTTGCCGGCGCACCGGTGCAAAATGACGGTGTTTTACAGGCAAACGCCTCGCAAAATGCAGAGGGGACGTTTGTGCAGGACAGTAAAAACCCTACTCATTATACTACTTATGCCGATGGTGAAGGTGTTTATGAAACAAAAGTAATTAGTGTTGAAAATGTTACTGATACCAAAATGGTACCGGATCATGGCATAGGTGCTGTGGGAATGTTCGGGATAATCGGCAATTCACTACGGAAGCTGGCTAAACGCCCGGGGGCTTTGCTTGATAGAATTAAAAAAGTTATAAAACCAACACTGCCTGCCGTGTTGCCGGCAAAACCAAAAGAAAAAGCAAAAGAAAAACCGATTGAAGTTATTGCGACACCGAATGAAAAACCGAAAAAGCAAGACAAAAGTCAGGAAATGCTGATGGAAGAATATAAGATTGTTTACGGTATAAAGCCGGATGTTAACGGCGAGGCGTTTAAAAAATATGCAATGCGGGTAGAAGAAGAACGCCAGGCTGCCGCTTCGGATAAATCTATGGAACAATTTTTGGAACTGCGGTGTCAAAATCTGGATAAGGAAGTTCTAAACCAGATTGTTGAGGATACGCATGTTACAGAAGTTGGAAATATCAGCAAAGACGGTATTAAAACAAAGGCCGATTATATGGCTAACGCAAATAAAAATACGCGTAGTAGTTCCGCAGCCATAGCAACAGCCAGACAGAGCTTGCAACAAAGTAATCTGACAAAAGAGAATTATACCGAAAAAATGACCTTGAGCCACTTTACAAAATATGTTCTGCATTTTCTTAAAAAAGATAAGGTAGCGGCTGACGGTTCACGCGATATTTCGCTAAATCCGGAATATGATAAAAAATATAAAAAACCGGAAAGTAACGTTGTTGTTACGGATTTGAATGCTTATTTGATAGACGGTAAGCCGCTGGAACAATGTCAGCAAACTGTGAAAGGAAATGACTTAATAGAAGCTAAAATGTCAGGTAAGCCGATTGTCCAAACCGCGCGTAAAGAGGGTGGCAGATAATTGTAGGCTTTCTCAAAAACGCTAAATCCGTTGTTTGAACAGAAAAAATGTTGAAACAGCGGATT
>CAYOYE010000134.1:0-3166 GCA_964408115.1 uncultured Azospirillaceae bacterium | reverse complement strand
TGTCAAAAAATAGATAAAGAAGCCCGTACGGCTCTAATGAGCTGCCTGCAGGATGAAAAAAACACGACAAAAGGCTGTATGAAACACACTAAAGAAATGATGAAAATGCAAAAAAAATCCCTAAAGGAAGCATATAAAAAAGAGCAAATGAAACTGCATGACGATAAATAATCCCCTTGTTAATTGTCATCATTACCGTTAAAAAAAAATAATCCCTGACAACCTGTCGGGGACTATTTTTATTCTGCTACCAACTAAAGCGGCTATGCCACTTAATGCAATTAAGACCGCGACTACAAGGGAATAGTCATGAGAACTCTCAAACCTCCTAATTCGCTGTCCGAAAGCTGGATTGTTCCACCATGCGAAACAAACACGTCTTTGGCAATGGAGAGTCCTAATCCGACACCGCCTGTTTCCTTATTGCGTGATTCCTCAACCCGATAAAAGGCCTTAAAGACATCATCCCGCTTATCAGCCGGAATCCCCGGACCGTCATCTTCAACCGATAACTCCAAATACTTATTATCACTTTCCAATTTTACGGCAATTGTCTTACCATAATGGAAAGCATTTTCAATAACATTGGTTATTGCCCTTCGCAACGCCTGTTCACGTCCTTGCACCGCACTAACGTCATAATTTGTAGAATAACGAATCATGGCATTAGAGTTTTTACGATATTTATTAATAATGCCGACAACCAGCTCATTAACATCAACAAACGAAGATTTTTCACCACCCTCACCGCTGACAAAAGCCAAATATCCGTCAAGCATTTTTTCCATCTCGTCAATATCCTGCACAAATTCTTCATTTTCTTTGTTTTTCGGCATCATTGCCATCTGCAATTTCATTCTGGTTAGCGGAGTTCTTAAATCATGCGAAACGCCGGCCAGCATCTGCGTTCTTTCTGAAATTTGGCGCAAAATACGCTCTTTCATTTTTGTAAAGGCAAGACCGGCACGTCTTACTTCTATTGAGCCGTACGGCTTAAACTTTGTATTAATACCTTTACCGAAATCTTCTGCCGCTGCCGATAGTTGCGAAATAGAGCGCACCTGAACACGCAGGAACAACGCCGCCACAACAAACAACAACAAAGATGTCCCGATCATCCATAAAACAAAACCGAATATAGAAGTACTGAAAATATTTTTCACCGATGTGTTAAAGACATACAAACCTTTATCGGTATCAACCAAAATGCTCAAAACCGAATGATGTTTTTCCAAAAAAATCTCCGTATTTGCCAACGGAAACTGCTTATGCAACGATGTTTCCAAAAAGTCGGTCATATAATAACTTTTCTTTTTACTTTTGCGCCAAACCTCGTGTTTGTTTTCATTATCATAAAATTTAACGTCTAAACCGTAAAGTGTTTCTGCCATTTCCTTAACGTATGTAAACTCGTGCGTATAGTCATCCATTTGCATAACAAACGCCATATTGGCAGCCAAATTATCCGACAAGCGCCGTCCGACTTTACTCCAGTTTCCGTCAAAAAAAGCATAAATAGAAACAACCTGTACCACGATTAGCGGAATAAATATCAGCAGCATTGTCCTAAAAAACAAAGTTTTAGGAAACAGTTTTTTTCTTAACCAAACCAATCCGTTTTCTACCTTACGCGGAAATTTTATGTGCATTTTGTTACCTCCTAATCAGTTACCAACATATATCCTTTACCGCGTACTGTCTGTAAGTAACGCGGATTTTTTGAATCTACCTCTATTTTTTTACGCAGCCTTGTAATTTGCACGTCAATAGAACGCTGACATTGTCCGGCTCCTAATATTTCTGCCAACTGTTCGCGCGAAAAAATCTGTCCGTTTTTAGCCCCTAAAACATTTAAGATAGCCTGCTCAACCGGTGTAATATGAACGACACCGGCGCCGTTTTGCGATAATTCTTCTTTTTGCAAATTATAAACGTAATTGCCTAAATGTAAAATCACCGACAATTCTTTTTTATCAGCCGGTACGCGCCGCAAAATATTATTTATCCGCAGCACCAACTCTTTGGGTTCAAACGGTTTCGGCAGATAATCGTCCGCACCGGCTTCCAAACCGCTAATCCGGTCCTGCGTATCGCCCATTGCCGTCAGCATTATCGCCGGCACATCATTTTCCTGTCGCAATTTTTGTAAAAATTCTATGCCGGTTTCGTTCGGCATCATAACGTCCACAATCAACAAATCAAACCGATATTGCTGCAAAAACATTCGCGCGGTTTCGGCGTCTTTAGCACCCGATACGGCAAAACCGTTTTCTTGCAAATAGCGCATCAATAAATTGCGTAACCGCAAATCATCATCAACCACCAAAATGTGAGAGCAATCGCTATTCATCTTACCAAAACTTTATCTTATGCCTTTTCGGCTACCGTTTTTTTGCCGGCAGATTTTTTACCTTTTTTGCCTACGGTTGTTTTTTTAGCCGTATTCTTTTTGACCGAAGCCGATTTTGCCGCCGTTTTTTTGGTTTTAGTCGTTTTAACGGCAGCGTCAATAACAACTTCTTTTACTTCGCCTATTTTTTTAGCTTCTTCAGCTCTGATATAATCCAAACTTTTTTGGTAATACTGATATCCGGTAATAAATGTTAATACGGCGGCCACCCACAACAACACTTCTCCGATATAGCTCCAATACAGCCACAACTCGCGGCTAAGCATCATAGCCAGTGCGGTCATCTGAAAACCTGTTTTCCATTTTGCCAACTTTGTAACCGGTAAACCGACATTAACTTCGCGCAAAAATTCGCGCAAGCCGGAAACCAAAATTTCGCGACACAAAATAACAAATACCGGTATAACCGTAAGCGTACAGCTGTACATATCCGGCTTAACCAAAATAACCACCAATGCCGTTGCTACCAGCAGCTTATCGGCTATCGGATCCAACAAACGACCGAATGCCGAAGTTTCATGTCTGGCTCTGGCCAGATAACCGTCAAAATAATCGGTAATTGAAGCCGCAATAAACAAAAAAGACGTAAATGAAGCCCAACCGCGTGATTGTAAATAAACTGAAGCAAAAATCAGCGGAATCACCGCAATACGCGATATAGTCAAAAGATTCGGTAAATTATACACAACAACCCCCACAAACAGAAATAACGTTAATTCTTGTACAGAGTATAAACGTATTTTTTTATTTGTGAAA
>CAYOYE010000133.1:0-3175 GCA_964408115.1 uncultured Azospirillaceae bacterium | reverse complement strand
AAGTGTTTTTATTATTTTTGTTCAGCAATCAGTTGACACATTGCCCCGACAAGATTTTCCGCCCCCTGACAAACATCTAAAATATTGCCCGCCAGCATATATGCCGGAGTAGTGCAAACTAAATTCTTTTTATCTATGCAAACATCCGTAATTCCGACTTCTTTATGGACTGCGCCTAAACTTTCAAGCCGTTGGGTAGTGGCGCTGTTATGACCTAAAGTGAAATGTACGTTTTTATCTGCCAAAACCAGAGCAATTAACGCCGGAGCAATACACATTGCCCCGATAACAACTTTGTGATTATAACAATCAATAATAATCTGACGGATACTTTCGTTTATATGGCAATTTATGCCGTTTTGGGCAAAATCGCACCAGTTTGTTACCGCGCCTAAGCCACCGGGAAACAAAATGCCGTCATAATCGGCCGCCTTAAATTTTGCCAGTTCCAAGATATTTCCACGAGCTATACGGGCGGACTCAATTAAAACATTACGTTTTTCATTCATCGTTTGATTGGTTAAATGATTTATAACGGCAGCCTGTTCTATATCGGGTGCAAAACATTGATATGTGCAACCGGTATTTTCCAGACACAATAACGCACATACGGCTTCGTGAATTTCCGAACCGTCAGCGCGTCCGCAACCGGACAGAATTACGGCAATATGAGGCTTTTTATTCATAACGATATCTCCTTTTCCTTATATTTGTGTTGATTTATCTTAATATTCAAATATAATGCTGTCAAATTCATTTTTTTAGTATAAGGATATGTTATATGGAAGTAAATTTATCAACTTTGCAAAACGGACTACGCATTGTAACCGTTGAAAGTCCGCAGTTGGAAACGGTTTCCCTAGGAATATGGGTTAATACCGGTAGTGCTTATGAAACGCCGGACGTTAACGGAATTTCGCATTTTATTGAGCACATGGTGTTTAAGGGAACAAAAAAAAGAAATTATTTGCAAATATCCGAAGATATTGAAAAAGTCGGCGGTGTCACTAACGCTTATACCTCGCGCGAGTCTACGGCATTTTATGCCAAAATGCTGAAAAACGATTTGGAAACCGCTATTGATATTTTGGCGGATTTGGTAATGGCCCCGACATTTTCGGCTACGGAAACAGCTAAAGAACAAGATGTTGTTGTACAGGAAATTAAACAAAGTTATGATGATCCAAGCGATATTGTTTATGATTATTTTCAAGAGGCGGCCTTTAATAACCAACCGCTTGGACGTAATGTTTTAGGTACGGAAAAACTGGTACGTTCTTTTAATGCCGATAAAATGCGCGAATATATGCGACATCACTATGCTGCCGAAAATATGGTGGTAGCGGCTTCCGGAAATTTACGGCATGCCGAATTTGTCAAAATGGTAGAAGAACGGATGTCTACCCTTAATCCGCAGATTGATTTTGTTAAACCTCAGCAACACTATACCGGCGGCTGTGTTTTCAAAAAACGTAAAATCAAACAGGCTCAGACGGTTTTGGGCTTTAACGGATTTCAATACAACAGTCCGGATCTTTATGCCGGTCAGATATTGTCATTGATTTTAGGCGGCGGAATGTCATCACGTCTGTTTCAGGAAATACGCGAGAAACGGGGCTTGGTTTATACGGTTTATTCGTTTGTGAATTCCTTTACGCAAAGCGGTATGTTCGGTATTTATGCCGGACTGAACGAAGAAGAAATAAAACGTTATATGCCGGTTGTGACTGACGAGATTAAAAAGGTGGTAAACGATTATGTCAAAGATGAGGAACTGGAAAAAGTAAAAGTACAGATGAAAGCCAATTTATTAATGGGTTTGGAAAGTTCTTCCGCCGTTACGGAAACTATTGCCCGTCATCAGTTAATTTACGGTAAAAATATCCCGATAGAACAAATTATTCAACAAATTGAATCCGTTGATAAAAATGATATTCAAAACGCGGCTCGCAAGATATTTGCCTCTGTCCCGACTTATGTTATTTTGGGTGATTTACAGGAATATCCGACGTATGACGAAGTGCAAAAATATTTGCAATTCTAGCCGTTTTGTGGTAGAATAGGGCAGATTAACGCGGAGAACGTCAATGTCAAGAGCAGAAGATATATTTGAAAAGCTGATATATTTCGGGGAAGATGCACTTGACGAGTTTATACTCAACCGTCAGACCGAAGAACTTTTTTTGGATTTTAAGCAGGCGGCCTCTACCGGTAAGCATGGTTTGGCACTATGCAGCGATGATAGACGTAATTTAGCCAAGTGTATTTCCGGTTTCGGTAATTCCGAAGGCGGAGTTATTATTTGGGGGGTGGAGTGTTCACGCGATAACAATGTCGGAGATGTCGCTAAAGCCAAAGTTAAGGTTATAAACGTACACCGATTTTTAAGCTGGGTTGAAAACGCTATTTCCGGCTGTACTATTCCCAGTCATAATAAGGTGCGCAATCATATCATATCATGTGATAAAAACGGAGACGGTTATTTAGCGACCTATATTCCGAAATCGGATATAGCTCCGTTGATGACGACAATGGGTAATCATATCTATATTCGTTCCGGTTCTAACAATGTGCCGGCTCCGTATTCCGTTATAGCGGGTATGTTCGGACGCAGACCGCAACCGAATGTTGAACTGCTGATAGAAAATAAAAAACTGGAATTATTGGAATATAATGAAGAAGATGTCTTGCATCCGCAAACCATAGATGAGCCGCCGCAGGAATACGTTAAAATATCGTTTGATATTTTGTGTAAAAATGATAGTAATGTAATTGCTGATGAGCTTTATCTGACCTGCACAACGGAAAGTTCCGGCGGAGAATATTGCCGAACACGTTTTTCGGAATATAACCAGCTTTATGCCATACATGGAATTGATGAACATCTGAATTTGATTACCAAACCGGAATTTCGTTTGCCACCGCGCGGTATTATGAAATTTACGCATATTGACGTTCTGTTGGCAAAATTTATTGAAGATGATTTACTGATTGAAGGTGTAGCAGGTGCAAACGGAGCCGCGCCAAAGTCTTTTCGGTTTTACTGTCCGAAAAACACCTTACGTTCGTTTGTTGCCGAGGCCATAAGATCGGATGAAAAGAAAGAAATGTTACTGAATGAGTTTTTCGGCGAATTTTTGAAAGAAACAAAATAATGGTTGCCAGAGTTGAAATA
>CAYOYE010000132.1:0-3197 GCA_964408115.1 uncultured Azospirillaceae bacterium | reverse complement strand
CGGTGCGGTTTCCAATATCTGACGATATAACTGTTCGGCTTCGTTTAAAGCGCCGTTTTGCTGTAAAGTAACGGCTTTTTGAAACATTAATTCATACGACATTTATTCCTCTCTATGACTGTATTGTATGTTTTTTTTTCATAAAATCCACTTTTTTTTACTTGAAAAATGAAAAAATATAGTGTAGTTTGGCAACACTTCCGGGAATGTAGGAAATATTTTCCTCGTTGTGCCTGTATGGGGTGTAACTACCGGGACAATAATGTAATTAATAAAAAAAGGATATTGTAATGAAGAGTATTGTTGCTGCTAAAAAGAAAAACAGCCGTCGTTATAACGACAACCTCTGGGGTGAAGCTAACAGCCCGTTCGCCAAAAGACCTTATGGTCCGGGGCAACATGGTCAGAGAAAGAAAAAAGTTACCGACTATGGTGAACAATTAAATGCTAAACAAAAATTGAAGATTTATTACGGTAATATTTCGGAAAAGCAATTCAGCAAATATTATGCTGAGGCTGTTCGCCGTTCCGGTGATGCTGCCGAAAACTTAATCGGCTTGCTGGAATCCCGTTTGGATAATCTGGTTTATAAAGCAAAGTTCGTACCGACAGTTTTTGCTGCTCGTCAGTTTGTAAACCATGGTCATGTTACCGTAAACGGTAAAAAAGTTAATATTCCGTCTTATATGGTAAAAGCCGGTGATGTTATTGAAGTTCGCGAAAAATCAAAAGGTTTGACTATTGTAGCTGCAGCTATTGAATCTCAATCTCGCGATTTTCCGGGATATTTGGAAGTAGATTCTAAAAAATTGACGGCTAAATATACGTTTGTACCGAAATTTGATGATGTTCCTTACGCTGCAGTTATGGAGCCGAATCTGGTTATTGAGTACTACTCAAGATAATAATATTTTGTTTTTTAGCAAGATTCCCCTTGGTTTTGCCAAGGGGTTTTTTTAAAGGTAAAAACAGATGACGGCTGATATAAACTCTAAAAAGACAATAGTATCGTTGTTGGCTGATGAGGCCGGACAAGATGAACTGTTTAAAAAAGCAGATGAAGTGCGTAAGCAAAATGTCGGTGATGTGGTGCATTTGCGCGGGCTTATAGAATTTTCCAATATCTGCAGAAACGATTGTCAATATTGCGGTATCAGACGTAGCAATACCAAAGTTTGTCGCTATCATTTATCGGCGGATGAACTTTATGAAACAGCACAAAAGGCCGTAAATATGGGCTTTAAGACCGTAGTGATGCAATCCGGTGAAGATATGTATTATTCGGTAGATTTGTTGTGCAGAGTGATTGAGAAAATAAAGAAAAACGACGTTGCGGTTACGCTCAGTATCGGGGAGCGACCGTATGCCGATTATAAAGCATTCCGCGAGGCCGGTGCCGATCGGTATTTGATGCGGATTGAAACTACGGATAAAAAACTGTTTCACCGGTTGAAACCCGGAAATGATTGGCAGTACCGTTATGAATGTTTGCTGGCCTTAAAAGAACTGGGGTATGAATTGGGGTCCGGCAGTATGGTCGGCTTGCCGGAGCAATCTCTTGATTCTATAGCTGATGATTTGTTGTTTTTGCAAAATATCGGGGTGGCTATGGCGGGTATAGGACCGTTTATTCCGCATCCGGAAACGCCGCTTAAAAATTCTAAAGGCGGATCTTTGTTTTTGGCTTTGCGGACAATGGCTATTATGCGTATGTTGATGCCGAAAATTAATATTCCGGCAACAACGGCAATGGAATCATTGCATCCGCGGGGCAGAATTATGGCTTTGCAAAGCGGAGCAAATGTGGTTATGCCGAACGTTACGGAAGGCGAATATCGTAAATTTTATGAACTGTATCCGGGGAAAATATGTGTAAACGATACGCCGGTTCATTGTCGGAGCTGTATCGGGATGAAAATACAGAGTATCGGTCGGCAACCGTTATAGTAATGCGGCTGTAATAATTTGTAACATATTGTTAAAAGCATTTTGTGTTTAAATGTGGTATAAATACCGCATATTAAAGTGTAGAGCTTAGTTTAGAAGGATTTTTTATGAGTAATACAGTTAAAGTTGCCGTTATCGGTGCCGGAATGATGGGCAAAAATCATATCAAAACGTATAAAATGATGCCGGGGATTGAACTGGTCGGCGTTTATGACGTATTTCCTGAAGCAGCAAAAAATGCGGCTGAAACATTCGGAATTAAGGCGTTTTCTTCTATGGAAGAAGTTGCTGCAAACGTTGATGCGGTTAGTGTGGTTACTACCTCCATTACACACGCGGATGTCGGCGAATTTTTTATGAATAAAGGTATTCATTGTATGATGGAAAAGCCGTTGGCAACTACGGAAGAAGGTTGTCGGCGCTTGATAGATGCTTCTAAGAAGAATAACGTTGTTTTGATGGTCGGACATATTGAACGTTTTAATCCGGCAGTTGAACAGATGGGAAAATTGTTGTCGGATACTTCAAAAATCCGCTCTCTTACGGCGCAGCGTATGTCGGCTGCCAGCGGACGAATTACGGATGTTGACGTATCTATGGATTTGATGATTCATGATGTTGAGGTTATTCAGTCTTTGGTTAAGTCGCCGGTTATTAATGTTCAGGCGGCTTCCGTAAAAACTAAAGAAAGCCCGTTGGGAAAAGATTATATTACGGCACTGCTGGAATTTGCAAACGGAGCAACCGCCAATATCACAGCCAGTCGCATAACGCAGTCCAGAGTGCGTACCCTGACTGTTACGACCGATACAAACTATATTGATATGGATTTTATAAATCAGAGCATTAATGTTCACTCGCAAGGGCGTATGCCGTTTGTAAATCAGGAGGAAATTCCCGATTGGATGAACTACGGGCTTAAAGGTAGTGTAGAGCAGTTGTTTATTCCGACAAATCAGCCTTTACAAGCAGAGTTGACGCACTTTATTAAATGCGTAAACGGTGAGGCTACTCCGCGGGTTGGCGGTGAGCAGGCACTTGAGGCTTTACGCGTTATTTGGCAGATTCAGGAAAAGTTAGGCTTTTTAAGCCAAACCGAAAAGAAAGAGGAAAGCAAAGTAGCCTAATTTTGTTTTTTTTACAGAATTTGAACTCCGCTTACAGGCGGAGTTTTTTATTGACTTTGGATAGACTAAAGCGTAGTTTTTTAAAGATAAAGAAAGGTATGATAATGCGCTATAAAATTACCG
>CAYOYE010000131.1:0-3205 GCA_964408115.1 uncultured Azospirillaceae bacterium | reverse complement strand
TTGTTGTTTTGCTTCTGCTTTTGTTAGTTTAAACGGTAACACCACATCAGGAATAGCACCATTTGGAATTTGTTGATTAACAGATAAAGTATTTCTACACCAGTGACATCTAGCTTGAGTACTTTCTCGAGTATCTATTACTACTTCTGCTCCACAACTACTACATTTAAATGTCATAACACTTTGTGTATCTGCCACAATATCTTGAGTTCCAGAACCCATTATTTCGCCCTCTAATTTACTAATATCTGTTTCCATTCCTTGAATTTTTTGAGGTTCAAATTCATGTCTACAAAAATTACATCTTAATTTACCTGTTTTTGCATTTACAGATATATCTGTAGCACCACATTGAGGGCATTTATTTTGACCATCTTTTGCACCTTCGTCAGTTTTTACAATTCTTGGTTCATTATCATTTACTAATTGATCTACAGACATTGTTTACACCCCCAGAATTTTCTCTTTTGCTTTGTCATAATCCTCTTGAGTTATAAGACCTTCATCTAACATTTTTTTCATTTTCGTAAGTTTTTCCATTGGATCTTCTTGTGCTGGAGCTGCTGCTGGTTGAGTAGGTTGTTGCAAGCCTCCCATAGCTCCACCTACAGCATTCATTCCCATTCCCATAAATGCCATATTGGTAGCTCCTCCATTTTCACCAGCTGCTTGAAATCCTCTAGCAACTGATTGTTGCATAAATGAATTTCCTCTAGCACCTGATAATGCATCAGCTGTTTTAACATCACTTAATAATGCTTTTGTATCTTCATCATATTCAATTGCTTGTATTTGGCTGATTATTAATAAGCGGATGGATAATTTTACGTTTTCCGATTTAACGTTTCAGTTGCCCGTAAAAAGTTATGAAAGATTAAATGAAGTAAATCTCTATACCGGCGGTCCGTTAGAGCAGGTGCGGGGAATGGTGTTGCATTCTGCAGATTATATGAAAGACGGCTCAACTCTGATAAGAGACGGCATTGCCGTATCATCATCTTCGGAAATTATTGCCGATATTGCTTTCGGTAAAGGACCTAGCGAAAAGTTGGTGGCTCTAGGATATTCTTTTTGGCAACCGCGCCAGTTGGAGGCCGAAATTTATCGGAATGATTGGTTGGTATTGGAGGCCGGAGCTGATTTAATGTTTCATACCAAAGATGATGACAAATGGCAACGAGCCATGGATGAAACCGGCATAAGACTTGACCGGTTTGTCGGAGTAACCGGTCATTCTTAAAGCGTTTTAATCGGCTTATTTTTTAGTTTTTTTGCCGGTGGTAGAACTTTTGACCGCCGATTTTATGAGTGTGGATACGGCAGAGTTCTTTTTAGTACCGATAAGCAGCATACAACCGTTGATTACGGCGTTTATGATTTTGTTTTGGTTGCGGCGTCCTAAACGTTGCCAAAAATCGGCTATGCGGGCGCAAATTCCGGTGCGCTTTTCCGCTTCTTTTGCTTGTTCGGCGGTTCTTTGGGCCAGCGTTTCTTCCTGCTGGCGCGTTACAACATAGTTGACCGTATTGTTTTCTTTCGGTGCTTCTACGCGATATTCTTCTAAGGTATTTAAAATATCATCCGTAGAAACGTATGCTCCTAAAATACGGGTCAATGTGCCGTTTTCTTCCAGAAACAGCGAATCGCCATGTCCCAGCAATGTTTCGGCGCCGGTCGTATTAAGAATAGTCATGGAATCTGCCGGAGAAGCCACTTTATAAGCTAAACGGGTCGGCAGGTTTGCCTTAATTGTGCCGGTGATAACGTCAACAGACGGACGCTGGGTGGCGATAATTAAGTGAATACCGGCGGCTCGCGATTTTTGAGCTAATAACTGCACTTGTTTTTCTACGGTTTTGTCAAACATAATCAGGTCGGCAAACTCATCAATTATGCAAACAATATATGGCATTTTTAAGCCTTTTGCCGTATATTCGCCGATGTTTCGCACCATATTTTGTTCAAACAAAGCATAGCGTTCGTTCATTATTTCGGTAAGCTGGGTAAGGCAGATACTTGCCATATTCATATCGGTTATGACCGGACGCATCATATATTTCTGGTTATTGTACATACTGAATTCAATCCGTTTCGGATCAATCAGAATAAATTGCAGTTCTTCCGGTGTCCTTTTTTTGATGAGTGATAAAATAAAAGAATTTAAGCCAACCGATTTTCCGGAGCCGGTTGTCCCCGAAACAAGCAAGTGCGGCATTTTGGCTAAGTCACGCATAACCGGATTGCCGAGCATATCAACACCTAAGCAAATCGGAAGCGGCTGGAGAGCCTTAATAAATTCTGCCGAATAAACCAGCGGCAGAAAAGGAACGGTTTTGGATTGTATTTGCGGAATTTCAAAACGAATATATTTGGAATTAGGAATTTCGGACACGCGAATCCCACTCACGCACATTTCGCGTGCAATATCTTTTATCATTTTTTCTACCGAGCTGAATTTAGAGCCTTCGTTGAGCAGAAAATCAATGGAAATAACCAGAGGGCCTTCGGTGGCTTGTCCGACAGAGCCGAAAATATTGAAGTGTGCCAAAATATTGGTCAGTTGTAGCGGTAGATTACCAATCACGTTAAATTCCTTTCTCTTTAGATGAGCCGAACGGCATATATGCCCCGACACCGCCAAAGTATTTACGGAAGAAGCCTTCTTCTTTATCGGCGGTCAGAGTTTCGTCAGTATCAATTTTTATATTATTGGCATCAGCCAACGTTAGGTTTTCAATGTTGGAGATTTTGTCATTGTTAAACGTTAGAGCCATAATCTGCCGATCCAGTTCCTGTGGGGCAAAAAATGCGACTCGCTTGGTTGTGGATGACATATATATCCAGTGATTATCATTTAGTCCGGTTATCAGACTTGGTGAGCCGAGTATTTCATTTACTTCCTGTTTGGTAAGACCGTTATGGATAAGCGCTACTTTATCTTTGGCCGGCATATTGCCGTTATGTTCCAAAAACAAATCGCTGGAGCAGGCACAGCAAAAAATAACCGCCGGCAGAAAAAGTAATTTGTGTATTGACATCTGTCCGTTTCCTTATATTTATTAATAATAACTATATATAGCACAAGGAATTAATAATGCAAAAGGATTTTTCATATCCGATTAAAATAGATGAATTAAAACAATCGGAATATAAGTATGTCATAAATGCAGATGCAGATGAGCTGACGGATATTACGGAGATTTTG
>CAYOYE010000130.1:0-3210 GCA_964408115.1 uncultured Azospirillaceae bacterium | reverse complement strand
CCGGCTCGTATTCATCCAAGGCTTTGGAAATACCGTGTTTAATAGCACCGGCCTGACCCGACAAGCCACCGCCTTTAACTGTGCAAACAACGTCAAATTCATTTTCGCGATTGGTTACGGCAAACGGCTGATTAATAACCATTTTCAAAACCGGACGGGCAAAATATTCATCAATGGTTTTTTCGTTAATTGTGATATTTCCTTTACCCGGCATAACCCAAACGCGGGCAACTGCGTCTTTTCTCTTACCTGTAGCATAAGAGCGACCCTGCTTGTCTTTGTTAGCCTTACGAGCAACTTTAACTTCGGCAACTTCTGCCGCAGCAGCTTTAATATCCTGCAAAGATTCTATTTTTTTAGCCATTATAAAGCACTCCTTTTGTTTTTAGGGTTTTGAGAAGCAATATCCAAAACAATTGGATTCTGCGCTGCATGCGGATGATTTTCACCGGCATAAACTTTCAGCTTTGTCATCATCTGACGACCCAAAGAGTTGCGGGAGATCATTCTTTCTACGGCTTTCTGGATAACTCTTTCCGGAAAACGACCATTCAGGATTTTACCGGCTGTCGTATCTTTTACGCTACCGATATAACCCGTATGGTGATAATAGTGCTTATCTGTCAGCTTTTTGCCGGTCAACTTAACTTTATCGGCATTAATAACAACGACATAATCACCACAATCCAAATTCGGAGCAAAATAAGGCTTATTTTTACCGCGCAAAATTTTTGCGATTTCAGCGGAAAGTCTGCCCAAAATAACGCCACTGGCATCTACTACATACCATTTTCTTTCAATGTCAGCAGGCTTTGTTGTATGAGTTGAAATCATTTTTATCTCTTTCTTTTAAAAAAGTTATTAAATTCTCTGCTAATATACAAAAAGATTTTTGCTTGTCAACATAAAAAATACAAAAAATTCAAGATTTTATTTGTGCGGTATTATATTACCATATTTCTAACTATTTGATTTTGCAATATTATTTGCATGCCGTTTTAAATAAAACAATGAAAACTCAAGAACTTATCTATTTAGCCAATAAGCGGGCTTTTTCGCGCTGCCAATCGCGCTCTTTAGAGGTTTCACGCTTGTCATACAGCTTTTTACCCTGCCCCAAACCGATTTCAAGTTTGGCTCGCCCATGCGAATCAAAAAACAATTTCATAGCAATCAGTGTAGAACCTTTCCTGTTCAGCGCATTAATAATTTTTACGATTTCCCGTTGCTGCAACAACAGTTTCCGCTTACGCCGTTCTTCATGACTGCTGTAGCCGTGATTATCATATTCGGCAATAAACATATTTGACATAAAAAGCTCGCCACCCTCTACCACCGCGTAGGCATCATTGATATTGGCATGCCCCAAACGCAACGATTTAACCTCCGTTCCGGTCAGCATCAAACCGGCAACAAACGTTTCTTCTATTGCATAATCAAAATGTGCGCGCCGATTCTGCGCCACTTGTCCGGTTGTAATAAAATCAGATTTTGTACTTTTTTTTGCCATTGTCGTTTACTAACCGTTTTTTACCGAATTTTCCGCCGCCGTTTTTTCGGCCTTGACCTGACGAGAACGCGGCATACAACTGCCCTCAATATATGCCCCCGGCTCCAATGCTATTTTGTCGTAGCAGGCACTTCCCATAACGCGAGCGCTCTGTGCCAAAAACAGCTCTCCGGTTTCTATTTTACCGTTTAGCGTACCGTAAATCTGCAAAGAACGGGCCTTTATATCTCCGACGATATAACCGCGTGTGCCGATAATAACTTCGTTACAGCAAATATTTCCCTCCAGACGTCCGTCAATATGAATTGTATCTCCGCTCAAAATATCGCCCTTTATTTTGCAATCACAGCTGATAATGCTTGGTACCGGAGTATTAGACTGCCGATTCATACGCGCAATTTTCAAATAGATTAATCGTCTTAAACTTCTCATTATTTTCTCCTCATGAGGCATTAATATTGCTAATATTAATAAAAGTCAACGGGTTTACGTTAACGTTTTGATATAAAACTTCATAATGCAGATGATTACCGGTCGCCCTACCCGTATGTCCGACCTCACCCAGCGCCTGATTATATTTTACCTTTTCGCCTTTCTTAACATAAATTTTGTTAAGATGTGCATATTTCGTAACAAAACCGTTACCATGATCTATTACCACCAGATTCCCGTATCCGTTATTATGATAACCGGCAAAAGTTACACGCCCGACTGCCGGTGCGGAAACTCTGCTACCGAGAGCCGAGCGCATATCCAAACCCTTATGCGAGGCAATTTTCAACTTAAACGGATCTTGCCTGCTGCCATAGTTAGAACTCAACTGATAGCGATAAACCGGTTTGCCGAGCGGCACCTGACGCATTGCCTCTTTATAAGCGGCAAGCGTATCTATTTGCAAAAACGTTGCCGAAAGTTTTTCCAGCAGTTGTTTATTTTCTATCTTCATACTTTCATCAGGCACAAAAACTCCGCCTTTACCCTGCTTAACGTTGACGGACGGATTAAAATATTTTTTTTGTTGCTTTAGAGAATTATTGATTGTTTTCAGCGAAGATTTTACTCCGGAAATTTCTTTACCCGACAGCTGACTTATTTTATCCAGAATTGCCATTTCGGCATTTTCCAACCCTTTTACGGTTTCCTGCAAATCCGAAAGTTTACTGCTTAACGTCCCGATTTTCAGCCGCAAATTAACATTTTCTTTTTGCAATAGTTCTTTTTGCAACAGCGCATCTTTTTTTGTCATCTGTTCTTCCAGCTTATCGGCATCAATCCAGCTTTCGGAATCCGTAATTTGTTTGATTTTATCTTCAACGACCAGTGCTTTGTCTTTATAATTTTTAATTTCTTCCAATCCGTCACCGGCCTCATCTATACCGGCAACCACATCTTTTAGATTATTTTGCAGCGTTGCCACGTCCGACATCAAATCCATATAAGCATCTCTGGTTTTGCCCAATTCTTTTTCTTTAGACGATATAATCCGCACCGAGGCGTGATAGTAATAATAGTTATAGCCCGACCAACAAAAAGCGGCCATAAAAAAGGCTAACACAAACACTTGAAGCCGATGTGAAATATTAAAGACTTTAGCTCTGCCGGAACTGCGAAAAATAATTTCTTTATCAGCCAGAAACGATTTTTTTTCAGTATATTGAACTTTGTCTTTTTTGAATTTAAACTTATTTTTCTTCAAAAAA
>CAYOYE010000129.1:0-3214 GCA_964408115.1 uncultured Azospirillaceae bacterium | reverse complement strand
TATATTAGGAGCCGGCAAAGGTACGCGTATGAAATCGGATAAGCCGAAAGTTTTGATGCCGGTAAGCGGCAAACCGATGATTAATCATATTATAGAAACCTTGCAGCAAATACCGGTGGATGATATTTTGACGGTTATATCTCCGGAAGGTGATGAAGTGGCTAAAGCCGTAGCGCCATATAGAACGTGTGTACAGGAAAAACAACTCGGTACCGGACACGCGGTAAATTGCGCAAGAGATCTGCTTAAAGGTTTTGACGGAACTGTTTTGGTGGTGTTTGGTGATACGCCGCTGATTACCAAAGAAACTTTTATCCGCTCAATATCTACGGTAGAAAGCGGATATTCAGTAGTTATATTGGGTTTTCGTCCGCAAGATGCCGGCAGATACGGACGTCTGGTTATGAACGGCAATGAGTTGGAACGCATTGTAGAATATAAAGATGCAACGGAAGCCGAACGGGCTATTGATTTTTGTAATTCCGGATTTATGGCATTTGACGGTAAGTATTTGTTTGAAATGTTGGCAAAAATAGATAATAAAAATGCTGCCGGAGAATATTATTTGACAGACGTTGTGGAAGTTGCTCACCGTATGGGGCTGAAATGTACGGCTTTTGAGGGAGATGCCGAAGAAGTGGCCAGCGCTAATACGTTAGAAGAATTGGCACAACTTGAAGAATTTTATAAAAAGAGAGCATAATGGAAAGATTTTGTCGCTTGTTATATTACTATATTATGACTGCAATCGTGCTGTTCGTAGTCTATCTGGTTGTTATGCTGGCAATAGCGCCGAAAAAGGATGCCTTAAAACGAGGCTTTATCCCTTGTACGGAGCAGCTGGTCGTTAATGTCGGAGAGTGTGAACGCGGACAGATGATTTGTCCGCTGAAATATTTGTGGCAGGATACGGTTTGCAATACCTATGTCATTTTTGACGGATTCGGGGCGTGGGTGCGCGGTATTCAAAGTTCCCCTTGGGCTTCTTATTTGTTTGAACCGCAGACCGAAATATATAACGATTCCGAAGAAGCAAACAGCAACGATATGCTTAACGATATGCAGGATATGGAAAAAATCCGTAAAATGGTAGAGCAAAAGCAGGAAGAACTGGAGCAGGCAAAACAGCGTGAGCTTAATTTAGATACTTCGGTATTAACGGCTGTTAGCGAAGATGATGAAAGCAGCAGTAAACTGTTTGATGATTTACAGGCAGATAAAACCGCAAATACGGTTGGGGCAGGGGATATTGCAGACGAAGCGTTTAGTGAAGAAATTATCCCTGATAGCAACGAAGATAAAAAAACAGAAAAGTCAGAAACAGACGTAAAACAAAATATTATGGAAAACGGAGAAAAAAATGAAAAATAAAAATGATATGCCGGCGTGGAATTTAAGCGATTATTATAGTGGTATTGATGATGTACGGATTAATCCGGATTTGTAGCAATATCGGCAGAAAGCTGTTAAGTTTGCCGAAAAATATAAAGGTAAATTGGCAAATTTAAGCGCCGAAGAATTTTTGGAAGCAATCAAAGATATTGAAGATCGTTCAATTATGGCCGGTCGTTTAGGCGGCTTTGCGTATCTTAATATGGTTACACAGATGAAAAATAACGAGGCGGTGGCATTTTACCAGAATATCAGTGAAAAACTAAATGATTATTGCAAACCGACCATATTTTTCAGTTTGGAACTGAATAAATTACCGGAAGAAAAAATTAACGAATGGTTGCAAAACGAAAAAGTGGCTTTTTATCGCCCATGGCTGAAAAGAATGCGCAAATTCAAAGAATATGAACTATCGGAGCCGGTAGAAGAAGTTTTGCTTGAAAAGTCGTTGA
Source organism: uncultured Azospirillaceae bacterium (assembly GCA_964408115.1). Lineage (GTDB taxonomy): Bacteria > Pseudomonadota > Alphaproteobacteria > RF32 > CAG-239 > RUG410. The sequence continues at coordinate 1,370 of CAYOYE010000129.1, read as the reverse complement.
CATCATCAGAAGCGTGGGTGCGTCTGTATGAGGAAACTTCTTCACGTCTGATATATACGGTTGACGGTAAGCAGTATAATGACGCCGAAATTTCTAAATTAATGCTGGATAAAGACGCAGCAACGCGCGCGAAAGCCGGCAAAGAATTGAACAGAGTGCTGAAAGAAAACGGACATCTGTTCACTTTTATTTATAATATGGTTATGAAAGACAAAGCGGTAGAAGATGACAAGCGCGGCTTCAAAACACCGGTTTCATCACGCAATTTGTGTGAAGATGTCAGTGACGAAACCGTTGAGGTTTTGGCGCAAACCGTTAAAAAACACTATAAAGACATTGCCCACCGTTTTTATAAGTTAAAAGCTAAATGGCTGGGTGTAGAAAAAATAAATTATTGGGACCGAAATGCACCTTTGCCGTTTGAAAGAGATATTAATTATTCGTGGGATAATGCGGTAGAGATAGTTTTACAGGCCTATAAAGAATTTTCGCCGAAATTATATAATATTGCCAAAGATTTCTTTGTTAATGATTGGATAGACGTACCTCCGCGTGACGGCAAGCGGAGCGGGGCTTTTTGCAGCTCTCCGGTCAATGTGGAACACCCGTATTTATTGCTCAATTTTACCGGTAAACAAAATGATGTTTTGACCTTAGCTCACGAGTTAGGGCATGGTTGTCATCATCAGTTGCGAATTAAAAACGGCGAATTAAACGAACATTCCCGTATGACTTCGGAAGAAGTTGCTTCGGTATTCGGCGAAATGATGGTATTTCAATCAATGTTGAAAAATGCGCCGGATGATAAAGCCCGATTATGCCTGATAGCCTCAAAAGTCGGAGATATGATTAATACGGCAATTCGGCAGATAGCTTTCCACTTTTTTGAAACACGCGCCCACAATGAGCGTAAAAACGGCGAAGTTTCGGAAGAACGGTTATGCCAAATCTGGCTGGAAGAAATGCGTGACAGTTTGGGCGAATATGTTGAAGTTACGGATGACAGTAAGCATATTTGGTCTATGGTCGGACATTTCTTCTTTTTGCCGTTTTATGTTTATGCGTATTCGTTTGCCGATTGCTTCGTTAACTCGCTTTATCAGGTAAGTCAGTCCGGTAAAGTAGAAAATTTTGCCGACAAATATCTTGATATGTTGTCGCGGACTGCTTTGGAAGATTATGATAAAATTTTGCAACCGTTCGGACTTAATCCGAACAGTGCCGATTTTTGGGAATACGGTTTATCACTGATTTCTTCATATATTGATATGTTGGAAGATTTAGATGCTAAAATAAATGCCGTATAATCAAAGTATTACGTTTGCGATAAAATGCCAAAAAAGCCTCTGCTTAAAAACGGAGGCTTTTGT
>CAYOYE010000128.1:0-3224 GCA_964408115.1 uncultured Azospirillaceae bacterium | reverse complement strand
CAAGGGATATTTGCCCCTATGCCGATAATATTATCATCTTTATGCCGACACCAAATAGATATTTTCATCAGTCAGGTCTTTCAATATTTATGTTCTCATACATAATATTTATAAACGAGCTGATTATATTTTAAAGTCTTAATCTCGGTAATTAACAATTATTTACAAACGTCCGAAAAATGCTTGTTCTTCGGTAGGCGGTAACGGAAAATTCTTTTCAGACATAATAGTGCAGGCATTGCTTTTTTTATCTAATTCGCGCAAAATATCAATAATATGCAGTGGCTCATAACAGCGGCGTTCTATTTTGGCATCAAAAACAGCCTGATAGCGGATAATATAATTTTGATCAACAATAAATGAAGCACGTTGAGCCATGCCGTTAGGGTTTAATACGCCGTAATCAAAGCTGATTGACTTACCGACATCTGAAAGCAGCGGTATTTGTATATTGCCGATTCCTCCGTCTGCCGGCAATATATTTTTCCAGACCCGATGCGAATGAACCGAATCTACGCTGACAGCCGCTATTTTAACGTTTCGCTCGGCAAAATCGGTGTAATGTGCCGAAAATTCTATTAACTCCGACGGACAAACAGCGGCAAAATCAGCCGGATAGAAAAGCAATAGCGCATATCCGTCATTCAGGTAATTATAAAAATTAAAATCGTTATCTATCCGATTGTTTTCCAAAACGGCAGCGGTCGTAAAATCGGGCGCTTTCCCGCCGACATACGCCGATGTTGCCGATTTTAACGGTTTTACCGAGCTTTCGTTTTCGGCGATTTCGGTTACATAATCAAAATTGTGTGCCATATTATTCGGATAGGTGCAGCCGCATCTGTCGTCATCCGAGCAATCGCATTTGTTTTCATAGTCATAAAACCATTTTTTCATCGTTATTTCCCCATAATTACAAAGCCCCGAAGTTTGCGTTCGGGGCTTGATATATGCTTAAATTAAAGATTTTAAAGCGCTTATTTCCACTTTACCTCAATAATTTCATAGGATTTTTTGCCGTTCGGAGCCAGATATTCGGCAACGTCACCCAGCTCTTTACCGATTAATGCGCGAGCCAACGGAGAAGACAGAGATATTTTATTTTTTTCAATATCGGCTTCATAATCACCGACAATCTGATACTCATTTTCTTCGTCAGTATCGGTGTTGGCAACCAAAACGGTAGCACCAAAGCGGACGATATTTCCGCTCATGGTGGTAGGATCTATTACCTGTGCGCGGCTGATAACGGCTTCCAGTTCCTGAATGCGTCCCTCATTAAAACTCTGCTTTTCTTTAGCTGCCGAATATTCCGCATTTTCCGATAAATCGCCTTTGGCACGCGCTTCGGCTATTTCGGCAATAATATTCGGGCGTTCTACGCCTTTACGATTTTTCAATTCTTGTTCCAAAAGTTCATACCCTGACTTCGTCAACGGAAATTTATCCATTTTCATCCTCCAATAAAACCTGCAAAATACCCGTAATGAGCTTTACGAGCCTTTGATTAAAAAAAACCCAGCTGCAAAATCTCTACGATTTCACAGCTGTAAAACTTTAACAATTAAATTTAGTATTTTATAATATATCTAAACTATAAAGTCAAGTTTTTTTTATAAAAAAAATCCTATTCACTTAACGGAATAGGATTTTTTCTCAAGACCAGCTTATCAGAACAACAACTTTTCCCAACACAATGTTTGTATGTACTTCTCTCGTTAAACATTGTTACTACGATATACTACCTATGCGGTTTTAACTGCTTAAAACGCTCGGCAATATATTCAATCAAATCACCAACATCTCCACGCTTCGTTATTGCAAAAACAGCGGCCGGACAAAACCGATAATTGTAGCGTAAGTATTGGAAAATTTCCTCATAATTACCGCGTTCAATCAGGGCCACTTGAGCTTTGGGCTCAAAATAAAGATGTAGTTTCAGCATAATCTTTTTGTGATTGCCGGACCGGATAAGCGTAAGTTGCTGCTCCAGCAGATAAGCATCAAATTCATTCATCAATTAATAATTAGAGAATTAATAATAAATAGTTACAAGTGTCTGATAGCACATATTATTTTTAAAGTCAATACACAAAAAAAATCCTGCCTTTTTTATAAAGACAGGATTTTTTTGAGATTTTATGCTACCGAAACACCTATTTGTAGATGCTTTTCAATAGCTCTTCTGCTTCCGGACAGAACTGTTGTTTCCGCCGGAAAGCGTTGGTCTCCTCGTTGTTGCACCGCTTAACAAGCTCAAGCTGTGCTTTATCACGAAGACCATGCAGCTGGATGTAGCGCAAGATCTCTTCGTGATGCCCAACCTGCAAGAGCAACAGTTCTGCGGGCTCCGGGAGATTATGTAATGTGATGTACATTACAATCTCTCGGGTCTTGCCTCTCTTGATGAACTTCTCTAAGGTCAGTTCTGAGCTTAGACCGGTTCGTACAATATAAGGCATGACAACCTCGGATGAGAAGTTATCCAAAAGGAACTCCTCAGCCTTGGTGCCGAGATGCGCTGCCGCTAAAAGAGCATCAAGCTCTTCGGCACTGCAACGCTCCAGAGCCGTAATCTCGTTGCTTTTATCAACCAGATTACGCAACAGGTAACCCATAATTTTTTTATGGTCACCTGAAGCTAACAACTCTGCTTCACTCTTGGGCGACAATCCATGCCGCTCAACGTAGTACAAGAACTCCGGCAGGTGAGACACCTTTACAAACCGAGCCTCATCAGCCGGCTTGAACCAGTAGTTCTTGGCATACGCAATCAGCTCATCCATCTGATTGCGTGTTACGATCGCAGCACCGGACTCCGTTCGGAGAACTTTGTCGTCCAGCAACTGAAGTACCAGCTTATGACTGCCAACCTCAGCCAAATATGTTTTGGCTTTCGGATGGAGCTGATAGTGAAGTAAGTATGTTTGAATCATACTGTCTTCACCATTCTTTATAAGCTGTATCTGTCCCTCCGGAGAGAGTGAATGTCTTGACAGATATTCGTTCATCTCCCAGAAGTCCTTGCGTGCAAACAAAAGGACTTCCGTTTGCGGGGCAAACTGTTCATCGTAGTGGTCTACAATGTACTTCACAATCTCATCGTGATTTCCACGCTTGAGAAGGAAGAGTTCAGTATAAATTTTATCACTCTTCGTCATGATAAAAAAAATTTAAAAAAACATACATAATTTATAATCTCACACAAACATACTAACATATTT
>CAYOYE010000127.1:0-3249 GCA_964408115.1 uncultured Azospirillaceae bacterium | reverse complement strand
AAAAGAAAATTATGTTTATGCAGCCTCGTAAATCTATTGATAATGTTTTTCCTGTAAGGTCTTAAATATGATTGATATGTTGGCAGAAAAAAAAGAATATACCGTCAGCGAGATTTCTTTTGCAATCAAAAGATTAGTGGAAACTTCGTTTGACAGTGTACGGGTTAAAGGCGAAATATTCGGGGCTAAAAGAGCCGATTCCGGACATTGGTATCTTTCTCTTAAAGATGAAAACTCATTATTGTCGGCAGTTTGCTGGCGTGGAGTTGCCACAACCTTACCGGTAAAAATAGAAGACGGATTGGAAGTTATAGCTACCGGACGGATCACCACCTTTAACGGGCGATCTTCGTATCAGTTGGTTATTGAACGTTTGGAAGTTGCCGGTGAGGGCGTTTTACTTAAACTGCTTGAAGAACGTAAACAAAAGTTTTTGGCAGAGGGCTTATTTGCAACCGAACATAAGCAAAAAATACCGTATTTACCACAAACAATCGGGGTGGTAACAAGCCCGACCGGAGCCGTTATTCGCGATATTATTCACCGTATAAGAGATAGATTTCCGGTAAGGATTATTGTTTGGCCGACTGCTGTACAGGGCGAGGGGGCTGCCGAAAAAATAGCAGCGGCAATTAACGGATTTAACGCACTGCCGGCAGATTCGGATTTGCGTCCGGATGTGTTGATTGTTGCCAGAGGCGGTGGCAGTTTGGAAGATTTGTGGCCGTTTAACGAAGAAGCAGTCGTGCGCGCCGTCTATAATTCGCAGATACCGTTAATTTCGGCAGTCGGGCATGAAACAGATACCATGCTGATAGATTATGCCTCTGATTTACGCGCTCCGACCCCAACCGGAGCAGCCGAATTTGCCGTACCGGTTAAAAGCGAAATCTATAATACGCTGTTGACGGCGGATTTACGTCTGAAAAACGTTATATCACGTCTGTTTAATGAATACGGACAATATTTATCGGCTTTGGCGCGAGGTATTCCGTCTTTAGAGCAGATAATTGCCGAAAATCAGCAAAAAATTGACGAACGTAGCGAAAGATTAAGTTTGGCATTTACTAACATTTTGAAAGATAAACAAAATCTTTTGAAAATAACGGACTTAAAGCCGCTATACGTTAATAACATTTTAGCAGCCAAAGGCGACAAGCTGAACAATTTAACGACCCGTTTGGAATCCGTTTCAATAGAATCTGTGCTAAAACGTGGTTTTGCTTGGATTTCCGATGAGCATTTCAAAACAATTTATGATGCGGGTAAAGCAAAACGCAGTCGTGATATGCACATCCGTTTTGTAGACGGTATTATCAAAGTTCGGGTTATGGAGAGAGAAAATGCGGTACAAGGCGATTTGTTTGACGATTTTTAGCACGCTTTCCCTAATCAATTCGGCAGCAGCTTTAACGGTTTGCGGTGAACTGAAACAAGGCGGCTTTGTAAAAGTATCCGCCGATAACTTGCAAAAAATTGTGTGGAACGGTAAAACTTATAAGGCTGATGATAGCGGAAATTTGGCTCTGGCATTTGGTCGTGACGAAAATTTACAACAAAAAATGACGGTATATTATACTAATTCAGCACCGCGGGAAATAGCGTTGAATCTTAATAAAACAGAATGGGATGTGCAGGATATTAAGGGGATTGAACCGGCCAAAGTTACGCCTTCCGAAAGTGATTATAAAGCTATTGAACGAGAGAGTTCCGCTTTAGGTAAAGCCCTAAAATTTACTTCAATAACCGAAAATTGGTTGCAAACTCCGATAAAACCGGTAGACGGGCGGACAAGCGGTAATTTTGGCGGACAACGCATTATGAACGGAGTTAAAAAAAATCCGCATCAAGGTTGGGATATAGCCGCACCGCTTGGAACTGAAGTTAAGGCCGCTTTAGGCGGAACCGTAACGTTAAGTGACGGTCCGTTTTTTTATAGCGGCAACGTTATTGTGCTGGAACATGGGCAAAATTTAAGCACAATATATGCCCATTTGCAAAAAATTTTGGTTAAGGAAGGACAGCAGATTGAAAAGGGGCAGGTGATTGGTTTGGTCGGGAATACCGGTCGGGTTACCGGTCCGCATCTGCATTTCGGAGCTTCGTTAAACGGAGTGCGCTTTGATGCCCGTAATTTGCTGGAGAACACCAAAAAATGTATAGAAATAACTGATATAAAAGGAAAATAATGACAACACTCAATATGATTATTTTAGCCGTCTTACAGGGAATTACCGAATTTTTACCGGTCAGTTCTTCCGGACACCTTATTCTTTTTGCCAAATTTTCCGGTTTTCCGGATCAGGGTATAGAAATGGATGTTGCTTTGCATTTAGGTTCTATTATTGCCGTTATGCTGTATTTTGCCGGTGATATTTGGTATATGATAAGCGGATTGGTAAAAGGTCGTTTATTGCCGAATTTTAAATATTATGGCAATAAGTTGTTTTATCTGCTGGTTATAGCAGCCTTACCTATATTAATTTTCGGTGGGGCGGTTAAGGTGTTCGGTACGGAATGGTTACGCAATACCAAACTAATCGGCTGGAATATTTTGTTATATGGTTTATTGTTGTGGTTTGTTGATAAAGTATCCATAACTGCGTTAAAAATACGCAATTTAGCGGTAAAAGACGCTATAATTATCGGATTTGCTCAATGTTTGGCCGTATTACCGGGAACAAGTCGTTCGGGTATAACCATAACGGCCGGACGATTTTTGGGGCTGGAACGCCGAGAAGCGGCAAAATTTTCTTTATTACTTTCCATACCGACAATTTTGGCTGCCGGTGCATATTCTATGTATGAGTTATGGCAGGGTGGCAATATGGCGGCACTTTTGCAGGCTTGCGATGCCGTATTATATTCGTTTATATTTTCTTTTTCGGCAATTTTGTTTTTGATGCAATGGCTTAAAAAGTGGAGCTTTCTGCCGTTTATTTTGTATCGGATTGTTTTGGGGTTGCTTTTATTGGCGGATGCGTATGGTTTTATAGATATTAAAGAATTTATACTTGCATATTTTTCGGCATAAAATACAATTTTTCCACCGTACAAGTGTTGACAAATTTTAATAACAATATTAGAGTAATTGCTAATTTTGTATAATTATTAAATTTTTTAGGTATGGAAAATCAAAGCAACAACGGTAAAAAAACAGCCGCTACCGCAAACTCTCAAAAAGTTAAAAAGTTCCCCTTCTGGGTTGTTGACGTGGTAGTGCCGCCAGAACCCCCACCGGGGTATGAA
>CAYOYE010000126.1:0-3275 GCA_964408115.1 uncultured Azospirillaceae bacterium | reverse complement strand
TACGAGTTCGGAATAAAATCCAGCCCCATATTTACCAGCAGTTTTTGGGCCACGATAAAATCTTCCGCTTCCGGTTGCTCTCCGCATACGGCTTTTTTATTTTTGATAAAACTTAAAAATTTATCCATAATTTCTATCCTTTATTTACGCCCTTTACGCTGTGAATTCAGCCACCTTTTCAAAATAGCCATCTGTTTTTTATTACATTCCTGACTGTCCGTCAACTCTTTTATGGAACGGATTGAATTTGCGACTCCGCGTCTGGTGTACGGAATAGCATATTTATCGGCAATTTCCTGTTCGTTTTGCAAACGCTCCGTCATCATTTCGGTATAGTTCACGCTACAACGCATATCCTGTTGCTTACGTTGTTGAAACGCTTTTGTATTTTCAAAATCACAAATCATAGAATCTTCCGGCTGAAAACCCAAACTCATACAGATAAAGCGGTTATTAATATTGAGGCGGGAATAATATTGCTGGGCATTTTGCTGTTTTGCCACATTATCAAACAGATGATAATAGTTCGTATGTAGTGTAGAATCTACCAGCATGTGATTGTTCGGATAATTAACGGCAGCCAGATATCCGCCGTTTGCGGCTAATTTTACCGGATATTTATGATGATCTTCTATTTGCGGCAACATACTTTTATCGGGTGCACGTCCGTCTGCACACCGCGCTTCAATAAGACGGGCCTGATCTTTATCTATCAGCTTATTCACAAAGCCGATCGGGATAGGCATACCGACCTTTCTATTCTCTATATTATATCCTGCCTGCTCCAAATTATGCAAAATTTCGGGCGTATAATGTGTTTCCGTAACAATCAGCGAGTTTACGTCACAAACACCGAAGCGCCGCATTTTGTTACATAACGAAGCGGCACAACGCGGATCGTTCCCCAATTCTATTAAACGGTTTTCAAATTGTCTGCCGCACTTGCGCATAAATTCCATAACAATACGGTTTTTAAGTGCCTTATCTTTTTCTAAAAAATATGCACACTCACTTTGATTATCTTTTTTGAAATGCTGAAAGATAGCATCACAAAAATCGCTTACCGTCATAACTTTCAAAGCGTCCGGATTAATTCCCCTATAGTGCAGACTGCGGCGAATACGCGGAGCAATAGAGCGAAAACTTTCAAACTGGTTAAATATCCGCCAACTCGGAGAAACGCTCAAATCATAATCTTTCAACCGATAAATGCCCAGATTTTCTTTTCTGGTAAAAAACTTATAAAAATCGCTTAGCTGGTGCGGTAAGCGGCGGTTAATAGACCCGTAACACTCCATTCTGACCAAACGTTTTTCATCATCCGAAAGCGGATAAAACGACCCCTCGTCAAAAGAAGTTCCCATACTGCAGTTAATTTCCAGAAGATGTCGCTCGGCTTCGTTTAAGAACGAACGTTCGTCTTTACTTAAACTTGTTCTGTTTTTTTTGCAAAACGAATATAACAGACCTACCGTTTCTATCTGACGACCATACGGTAATTGTCTGAACTTTTCCAAAAATCTATCGCCACTGCAAAGTGCTTCCGCTATATCGCTGTTTTCCTCATCTATAGGCGGAGCTTTTTTTTGGGCCGAAGCACCTGCCTCCAACATCGGCTGATGTTTGCGGGCATATTTACTACCTTTTTTCGCCATTCTGCCCCCTTTTTGTCCAGATTATATGCACAAAAATAAAAAAAGTCTAGTATTTTTATAAAAAAAAGATTACAACTGAAATCATCCGATAAAAGGTAGATAATTCAACAAATAAGGATGAATAAAATGGTAGAGATTTCCACAGGTAAAAACATTAAAAGCAAAACCGATAAAATTATAATTGCCGCTAAAGGCACTGAAATAGCCGCACAGCTTAACGATACGGAAAAAGATTTGACAGCCTGTATCAAAAAACAGACTGCCGAGGATAAAATAAAAATTTTTGATTTAGGAGAATATAAACTGTTGTCCGTTGTTACGGCGGCAAAACAAACTCCGTTACAATGGCAGCTGCTGGGCGGTGAAATTTACAAACACATAAGCAACTGTCGGGAAATTAAAATTGAAATTATCGGTCAGTCCGAAGAAAGTGCCTGCAATTTGGCGTTTGGCATTGAAACGGCAGCCTATCGTTTTGATAAATATTTTACCGCCAAACCGCTGTCTTTTTATCCTAAACTGGAAAAAATATCGCTGATAAATCTGAAAAACACCGAAAATTATAAAAGTTATGCCGCATTAGCCAATTCTATACGTTATGCACGCGATTTGATTAACGAGCCTGCCAATGAAATGACGCCCGAAATTATGTCCGCCGACATTAAGCGTTTGGAATACCTTGGACTGGAAGTAGAAATATTAGAAGAATCCGCCATGAAAGAACTCGGCTTTAATCTGGCTCTGGCCGTAGCACAAGGTTCGGTCAACCGTCCGAAAATTGCCGTTATAAAATGGCGCGGCAATCCGGATACGGCAGATTTTTCCGTTGGATTTGTCGGTAAGGGTGTAACATTTGACAGCGGTGGTATTTCTATAAAGCCTGCCGCCAATATGCACCAAATGAAACAGGATATGGCAGGAGCAGCCGCTATTACGGCAACTTTAAAATCGCTGGCATTGCAAAAGGTAAAACAAAATGTTGTTGCCGTTGTCGGATTGGTTGAAAATATGCCTTCCGGAAGCGCTTACAGACCGGGGGATATATTTACCTCAATGTCCGGACAAACGGTAGAAGTTTTGAATACTGACGCCGAGGGACGCTTGGTTTTGGCGGATTGTTTAACCTATATCCAAAAACGGTTTAAGCCTGAATACGTTATAGATATGGCAACTCTTACCGGTGCCATAGTTATAGCTTTGGGGAGTGCCTATGCCGGTCTGTTTTCCAACAACGGCGGACTAAGTAAACAGCTGACAACTGCCGGTAACCTGTGCGGTGAGCGTCTATGGGAAATGCCGATGGATAAAGAATATGACAAACTAATGGATTCTGCCGTTGCGGATATGGCCAACACCAGTAACGGCATACGGGAAGCCGGCTCGGCTACTGCCGCCTGCTTTTTACAGAGATTTATCCAAAAAAACACCAAGTGGGCGCATATTGATATTGCCGGTGTAGATTATAGTAACGGCTCAAAGGTATTATATCCTAAAGGCGCAAGTGCTTTCGGAGTAAAATTATTAAATACTTTTATCCGAAAGAAATAAAAGAATGCCGACAGAAAAAGTTCCGTATATTCAATAAGAAACGGGACTTTTTTATTGTTTGTTTTGTTTGTC
>CAYOYE010000125.1:0-3297 GCA_964408115.1 uncultured Azospirillaceae bacterium | reverse complement strand
CTGCTTACGGGTATTTTTCAGTGCCATTATTTTAATCTCCTATCTTAATTCTCCGCCGGTCTTTTTGCCGACTTCCACAATGACTTTATTCATTAAATTTTCAATATCTTTATCGGTAAATGTTTGTTCTATCGGTTGGAAAGTCAAACTTATCGCTATAGATTTTTTTCCTTTTTCTATATGCTCACCCTCATAAACATCAAACACTCTTACGTCCGTAATATGCTGTCTGTCGGCGTTTTTGGCGGCAGCAACAATAGCGGCAGCCGAAACGTTTGTATCAACAACAAACGCCAAGTCCTTATCCACCGGTTGAAACTGCGATAATTCCAGCTTTTTACGGGCCTTACCTTTGGTGTCACGCGGCAATGGAATATTGTCAAGATTAACTTCAAAGGCAACTACGCGGGTTTTAATATCCAGTTCCTTTAAGATACTCGGATGAATTTCTCCGAAATATGCCAAAACGTTTTTACCCAAACGAATTGTTCCCGAACGCCCCGGATGATAATATTGCGGTGCATCTGTCGTAATCTGCGGATTTTCATACGGCCCTTTGGCGGCAGCAATAGCAGCAAGCGCATCGGCTTTTGCGTCAAATATATCATAATCACGCGCCGAACCGCTCCAATCTTTAGCCGAAGTCTGTCCACAGCGAATACCGGTAGCTACGGTATTCTGTTCTTTTGGATTGCGACCGTAAAATTGCGGTCCGACCTCAAATAATGCCATATTCGGATAACCGCGTGCAATATTGTTTTTTACGGCAGTCAAAAGGTTAGGTAAAATAGACGGACGCATTTCATCTAATTCCTTAACAATCGGATTTTGCAATAAAATTGCCGGATGCCCGTTGCGGAAATGGTGGGCTGTTTCACTATCGGCAAAACTCCAGGTAACAGTTTCATACATACCGCGCGAAGCCAGCTCGTGCTTTACGATTACGGCATTATGCTGTGCCGGAGCCAGAGTGATTTTCGGAAACTTATTGACCGGCAGAGATACGGCAGGTATCTCGTCTAATCCAATCATTCTGACAACTTCTTCCACTAAATCGTGTTCACCCTCAATATCACCGCGCCAACTCGGGGAAACGGCTTTAATTTTGCCGTTTTCAAAAGTTGTTACAAAGCCCAAGTGATTTAATATTTCCATAGATTTTTCGGCGCTCACGTTAATGCCGATAAAACTCCGTAACCGCTCCGGACGTAAATATGCCGTATTTGGCGTATAATCTTCCGAGCCGACAACCGTTAAATCGGAGGCCTGACCGCCGCAAATATCCAAAATCATAGATGTTGCATAATCCGAACCGCTGATATTGGATTTCGGGTCTACCCAACGCTCATAGCGATAGCGGGAATCCGAATCTATCTGCAGATGACGACCGGTACGGGCAATACATTCCGGCTTAAATAGCGCACATTCCAACAAAACATTGGTGGTTTCAGCGGAACAACCTTTTTCCATACCGCCCATAATTCCGCCTAAACATTGAATACCGGCATCATCATAAATGCCCAAAGCCGTATCGCTTAAAGTATATTCTTTACCGTTCAACGCCGTAAATTTTTCGCCGTCTTCAGCCATTTTAACGGTTATATTTCCGCACAATTTATCGGCATCAAAAACGTGTAACGGTCTGGCTAAATCATAATTTATGTAGTTAGTGATGTCTACAAGCGGCGAAATAGAGTGAATACCGATAGCGTTTAATCTGTCTTTCATCCATTTCGGAGTTGGTGCATTGTTGTTTACGCCGCGAATATAACGCGCCGTATAAGTCGGGCATTCTTGCGGGCATTTTACGCTCACTTTCAGCGGATTGGCAAAGTTTGCTACCGGCTTTTTGATTTGCAATTCTTTCAGTTTACCGATACCGGCTGCAGCCAAATCACGCGCAATACCGCGCACGCCCAAACATTCGGCACGATTTGGCGTAATAGAAACTTCAATAACCGGATCTATCGGTAAAACCTGTGCTGCCGGTATTCCGATTTGTGTATCGGCAGATAATTCTATAATTCCGCTATGGTCATCACCAACGCACAGTTCTTTTTCGGAACACATCATACCGCAACTGTCTATTCCGCGGATTTTGGCGGCTTTCAGGCGTTCATTATAAAGCGGTATTAAAGCACCTTCCGGAGCAAAAATCCCAACTAAACCGAGCTTAACGTTAGGTGCACCGCAAACCACCTGAAAAGTTTTTGTGCCGGTATTAACCGTCAATAAATGCAGATGATCGGAATTCGGATGTTCATCTACCATATCTAAACGAGCCGTAACAAAGCCGTCAAGTCCGGCAGCCGGATTTATGACATCTTCAACTTCCAAACCGATTTTGGTTAAAGTTTCGCAAATTGTATCAAGTGATGCGTTTGTATCCAGATGTTCTTTTAACCAAGATAAAGTAAATTTCATCGTGCGAGTCCTCCGTTATTGCTCAAACCTCCGGTCATAGAAGAAAAATCCAGAGGCGTAAATCCATAGTGTTTCAGCCAGCGTACATCAGATTCAAAGAAGGTACGCAAGTCCGGAATACCGTATTTCAGCATTGCCAGACGGTCTATTCCCAAACCAAAGGCAAAACCCTGATATTCATTCGGGTCAATACCACCGGCGCGTAAAACGTTCGGGTGAACCATACCGCATCCTAATACTTCCAGCCAATCCGTACCGGCGCCGATTTTCAGTTCATTTTTGGTTTTGAGGCAACCGATATCCATTTCGGCAGAAGGCTCTGTAAACGGAAAATACGAAGGGCGATACCGAACAGGCAATTCATCAAGTTCAAAAAACGCTTTCATAAAGTCATACAAACAGCCCTTTAAATTAGCCATGGTAATGTTTTTATCTATAACAAGCCCCTCTACCTGATGAAACATAGGAGTGTGAGTAGCATCATAATCCGAGCGATAAGTGCGTCCGGGGGCAATAATACGGATAGGAGGTTGCTGACTTTCCATAGTCCGAATTTGCACGCCGGAAGTATGCGTACGGATAACGTAGGCCGTATCCATATCAAACGGAGCGTCGGGATTATTGTTTAGGTAAAAAGTGTCTTGCATTTGGCGGGCAGGGTGGTTCGCCGGCATATTAAGCGCATTAAAATTATGAAATTGATCTTCAATATCCGGTCCGTTGGCAACATCAAAACCCATCTGTCCGAAAATAGCGACAACTTCTTCATAAATTTTGGAAACCGGATGAATCCGTCCTTGAGTTTCTGGCCGAACCGGCAGAGTGACATCTATTTTTTCGCTGTTAAGTTTTTCGTTTAGAGCCTTAACTTCC
>CAYOYE010000124.1:0-3302 GCA_964408115.1 uncultured Azospirillaceae bacterium | reverse complement strand
TAATATAATAGCTGCTACTTTATTTTTCATTAGTATCTCTCCCCTTATAACTTTTTTAATCTTTATTGTTTATAATACTACTAAAATGTAATTTATTTGTAAACATAAGGACTGGTTTTATGAAGAAAAATTTTCTTACAATATGTTTCATAACCACAATTTTAGCAGCAGCCGTAAGTCAGGCGGAAGTTGTACCAATTCAAAATGCCGGAATGCCGCAAGCTAAAGAATATAAGCCGTCAAAACCTTTATATATAAATGATGTTGAAGGAATGCCCGATCCGAATGATCAGCAGGCAGTACATGATTTTTTCAAAAAACGTTTTGAAGATGCGGTTCGTACGGAAATGACAGATGACGTAGATTGGACTAAATCCGGATCTACAAGCGTTGTCCCGTATGTTGACGATAATACGGTTAAAGAAAAAAACAAAAATATATTTCAACAGATGTATGAAGAAGCATTAGATGCCATGCACGCTTCCGAACGGCAAAAAAACGGGCAAAATTCTCCTGTTGATAACAGTGATGACGGCATATCAGCCGAACAACAAGCCGCCAAAACGGCTACGCGCTTTTTTATTTTGCAAAACGATAAGACTGTTGCGCAGCCTCAAGAGGAACAAATACCTACCGTTAGCCTTTCGTTGCCTAGCGGACGGCGTATTTTAGCTCCGGCATTGGAGCATATACCTTATTTTTTAAGCTATATAGATATTCAATCAAACGGATACATAAAAGTTGAAGATACTATATCCATTGTGGCAAACGGCAAAAAATTTACGCATGGTCTGGAGCGGATATTCCCTAAATATTCCCCTAGCCGTAACCGAATTGATATGCTTTTGGAAAGCGTAACGGTAAATGACGTAAAAGTGCCGTACATAGCCGAAGAATTTGGAGATAATATTGTTATTAAACCTAAATATAATCAAAAATTAGAACCGGGGGTCTATACCTATAAATTTAATTATCTGATTAACTACGAACTGCAAACAAAGCAAAAAATAGCTATTTTAGATTGGAACCTGACAGGCACTACTCTCAACACATTTATCACATCTGCCAATGCTATAGTAAGCATTCCTGACGGTTATTCTTTTAGAGATATTGAAACGGTTATCGGTTCTCATGGCAAATTTACGGGACAACGCACACGCCGGTTTGATTTAGCTAAAAACGTGGTTGCCTTTTCTAATGTAACACCGGTATTTCGCAATGAAAAAATGGAGCTTATTGCCGTTGCCGGACGTACTATGTTCATAAATGACTTTGACAACAAATATGACGTTATCCTGAATAATTACGGACGGCAAATTTATGCCGGATTAGGCTTCCTGACCATTTTTGTTTCTTTTTTATTATCGCTGTTAAGCCTGAAAAAAGAACGCAAAAACAACAAGTATTCCCCGTCTTATAACGGAGCTACAATGCGCCGTATTATGGTTGGCAAGTATGATAGAATGGCTTTCATTTCGCAACTGCTGGAGCTGTATCGTAAAAAGGCATTAGATTTTCATCTTGACGGGAATCGGCTGTTTTTAATACGCGGTAGTTCTGCTAAACTAAACAACAAAGAAAAGAAAGCCCTAAAATCCATGTTTGGTAGAAAGAGCAATGAAACGGAAGTTAATAACGTTAACGGAAATAAGCTGCGCCACGCAAAAGAAATATTTGCCGGCATTTGTGAAAAGCAGATAAATAAATTCCGCTTTATGCACAATATCGGGTATGTATTATTCAGTATCGCTATGCTTATCATCACCGAAATTTTTATAGCCTATGCCAGTGTAAATACGGCACAAATACTGACTATTTTGGCAGCGGCAACTTTATCTTGGAGCTTTTATATTTGGATTTTACAGCATAAATTTAAGCACAAAATTATTGCCTTGCCGATAAAGCTGTTTTCGTTAATTGCGGTTATCATAATTTTTGTTGTCTGCAACCTGTATATTGAATTACTTACGGAATTGCTTATAATTGCCATGGTTGTAACAATTTTCGGATTTTCCTGCATATTTAGTGAGCATAACAATTTTATTAATGATGCCAAAAACGTTATTGATAACTTTAAAACCTACCTAATTAACAATGCCTACAGTATTGGTTTAAGCAGGGATTTTCTAAATCAGCAATCTAATATTTTTGCACTTGATCTTGGTGAATACTATCAGCAGAACGTTTCTAACAAACAATATTACAAGCTGGATATAGCCGAGGCATTAAAGCAGAAATTAGTCGGTATTATTTAAAATCCGGCGTTCTGTTTAAACACAAAAAAGACTGCCTTTTAATTAGGCAGTCTTTTTTTTACATTACAGAAATTCTTCTTGCACACGTTTCCAAAGGCAGCGATATCCGCTCTTTTCAGCCTCGGAAAAACGAAAATAGCTTGGAATGTTTTTCGCCGTTGCCGAAAACTTATCGCGCAACTTTCCAATATCGCCGAAACGATAGCCGTCTACCAAAATCTGCAATCCATGCGGATGGTAGGCATAAAACGCAACATTCCTTCTAAATCTACGAGAGTAGCGGGTCAGCATATCATCCGTAATAAGATGAACATACTGTCCGTACTTTTCAGGAGAATCGGCATACTCGGGAATAAGCTCCACAAAGTGGCTTATAACATAGTCATACTTACCCTTTTGGATCAGGAACTCAACCTGCCCTATGCTCATCAACAGATCATACTCACCATGCCTAAACAACATCTCCGATGGGAAAATATCGGACCAAAGTTTCTTATCATTCAGACCTTTCTCCAGCATAATCCCAAAAATATTGTGCTTGGGGCGGTGTTTTTTGTATGTTTCTATCAGCCAGAGATATACCATTTCTTCAACATCATCATAAACTTTCAATTCACCGGAAACAATAAAGAACTTTTTTAATGCTCCCAGCCAACGTTTAGCATCTTGTGCCGTATTGACATTAAAAGGAACAAGCTCGTGATTGAAGATTAAATCTTCCATCTCACGATATACAACCGGAACATCTTTTTTTCTGATAATGCTCTGGTAACATTTGACAAAAAGTTCAAAAGATTCGGCATTGAACTTTGGTTTACGGCGACATATACCTCTCAACATACCCCATTCGCGCATACGACAGATAGAAGTCATAACTGCGGTCCAATCGTTGTTGTTGTTTGCATACCTCAACAAGTCCTGCAAAAAGCTATTCTTTTTTGTGTCCATATTAAAAAATTAAAATTAATAATATCATATCGTTTTTTGTCCTATCACAGAATCAAATTTATGTCAATTATTTTAGAAAAAAAATTAAAACAAAAAGAG
>CAYOYE010000123.1:0-3308 GCA_964408115.1 uncultured Azospirillaceae bacterium | reverse complement strand
CCATTTTATCTTTATTATTTTCCATATCAATATAGGTAAAGGCTTTATCTTTTCCGTTAGGCTGTAAATACCCCAAAGCCACCGCGACCAAACCTTGCTCTTTTGTACCCCAGTTCATAACCGCCAAATTAATACATGCTTCTTGAGAAAGCCCTAAATAAGCAATTTTAAATGACGGAATTTCCGCACCGGAGGCACTTATTATCGGTAACGAACGGGCAATCAATACATCACCGCCATAACTGTTTATCGGATGATTACGATTCTGACGTACCATATTTAGCGGCACAATACCTTTTTTTACCAAACTGCTTATATCCGATAAATCCGTATCCGGTTGCACCAATAAAGCGGTCCGGACATTTTCAACCAACTGTGAAATCTGATTCACCGTATCATTAAGGCGTACTTTTTCACGCAGGTTCGTATAAGAAAAATAAGCAAAGCGCACCAGCAAACATAAAACGCCGAAACCGACCACACTTATCACCGACCACACAAGTATAGACACCTTGTGTTCTGCAATATAGGCTCTGCGCTTATTACGGCGAATACACCGTTCTACGCCGCGTTTACGCTTTTTTTGCTCTTTTTTCCACTCTTTTTCATCCATAAAAATTATCCTGTTATTTTACCATGGCAATGTTTAAACTTTTTACCGCTGCCACACGGACATAAATCATTCCTTGCCACATTTTCAAACGAGATTTTCTCGGCATTTTTACCGTCAACTTCATCATCTCCGTAATTTGCCGACATCTGGCGATTTTGCTCTTTTTCCATAGCCTTTTCCATCTGCTCTTTTGAACCGGTTTGAATAACCGTATGACAAATAACAACGGAAACCCGCTCTTTAAGAAAATCCAGCATATTGGAAAACATATTAAATGCTTCTTTTTTGTATTCATTTAGCGGATCTTTCTGTCCGTAAGCGCGCAATCCTATGGTATGGCGCATCAAATCAAGCGCGGCAATATGATCTTTCCACAGCTGATCCAAAACCTGCAACAAAATACTTTTTTGCACCATCTTAACAATATTATCCGGCAGAGATTTTTCACGTTCCCGCAATCTGTCGTCAACTTCCTGCAAAATCTTTTCCGTTAGTGTTTCGCTGTCAATTTCCGGATTGTTACACCAGTTTACAATCGGCAAAACAAAACCGGTTGCCGTAGCTAAATCATGTTTCAAACCTTCCTTATTCCATTCTTCTACCGAAGTTCCGTATGGAGCATGCGCCCGAATAATACCCTGTAAATACTCGTCACGCATATCTTTTATTGTTTCGGAAACATCTTCGCTTTCCATAATTTCTTTGCGCTGTTCGTAAATAATTTTGCGTTGTTCGTTCATAACGTCATCATACTTCAACACATTTTTACGAATATCAAAATAATGTTCCTCAACTTTTTGTTGGGCTTTTTCCAAAGCCTTACTAATCCAAGGATGAACCAATGCTTCACCCTCCGGCAAACCCAGACGTTGCAGAACGTTAGACATTTTATCCGAGCCGAAAATACGCATTAAATCGTCTTGCATAGAAAGGAAAAATTTAGAAGTCCCCGGATCACCCTGTCGGCCGGAACGACCGCGCAGCTGGTTATCAATACGCCGACTTTCATGCCGTTCCGTACCCAAAATAAACAAACCGCCGGCAGCCAGAACTTTCTCTTTATCTTCTGCCACCTCATCTTCTATTTTCTTTTTCAGTGTGGCTATTTGCTCCGGAGTTTCATCTCCTTGCAACATATCGCGCAATTTCATTTCCGGATTACCGCCTAACTGAATATCCGTTCCGCGCCCTGCCATATTTGTCGCAATGGTTACCGCACCGGACACACCTGCTTGCGCAACAATAGCGGCCTCACGCTCATGATAACGGGCATTCAACACTTCAAACTTCAAATTAGGCGCGGCTTTATGCAACAAGTCTGCCACGATTTCCGATTTTTCAACCGAGGCCGTACCCACCAAAACCGGCTGTCCGCGTTTATGACAGTCTAAAATAGTGTTAATAATGGCGCGGTATTTTTCATCTACCGTTCTATAAACTTCATCCTGCAAATCCTTACGCAATACCGGTTTATTTGTCGGAATTTCTACGCACGTTAAGTTATAAATATCACAAAATTCGGTTTCTTCCGTCATTGCCGTACCTGTCATACCTGCCAATTTCGGATATAAACGGAAATAATTTTGGAATGTTATTGATGCCAACGTTTGGTTTTCGGCCTGAATTTCCACACCTTCTTTAGCTTCTATGGCCTGATGTAAACCATCACCGAAGCGCCTGCCTTCCAAAATACGTCCGGTAAACTCATCTACAATCATTACCTTACCGTTTTTGACCAGATAATCTACATCTCTCTGATACATTTTATGTGCGCGCAAAGCATTATTAACGTGCTGCACCAAAGCAACATTAC
Organism: uncultured Azospirillaceae bacterium; assembly: GCA_964408115.1. Lineage (GTDB taxonomy): Bacteria > Pseudomonadota > Alphaproteobacteria > RF32 > CAG-239 > RUG410. The sequence continues at coordinate 882 of CAYOYE010000123.1, read as the reverse complement.
CTATATCATATAACGACCCGTCACTGATTAAACCGGCTTCGCGCAAAAGATTCTCAATATGTTCCATACCGGATTCGGTAAGGGTAATGCTTTTTTGTTTTTCGTCTTTTTCATAATCATCTTCGGTTAATTGCGGAATAAGTTTTGATACGCTGATATAGGTTGCCGACGAATCCTCGGCTGCTCCGGAAATGATTAACGGCGTTCTGGCTTCGTCAATTAAGATTGAATCCACCTCATCAACAATAGCATAATTAAAGTCACGTTGTACCTTTTCGTATTCGCTGAATTTCATATTATCGCGCAAATAGTCAAATCCCAGCTGATTATTGGTCCCGTAAACAATGTCACAAGCATAGGCTAAACGCCGTTCATTATCGTTTTTACCCTGCACGATATAGTCAACACTTAACCCCAAAAAGCGATAAATTTTGCCCATCCATTCGGCATCACGCTTTGCCAAATAGTCATTGACCGTAACAACATGTACACCTTTACCGTCAAGTGCATTAAGATAGGCAGCCAACGTTGCCACCAAAGTTTTACCTTCACCGGTTTTCATTTCGGCAATCATACCTTTGTGTAAAACTATACCACCGATAAGTTGCACGTCATAATGGCGTTGTCCCATCACGCGCTTGGCGGCTTCGCGTACGGTAGCAAAAGCCTCCGGCAGAATATCGTCTAAAGTTTCGCCGGCTTTTATGCGTTTTCTGAATTCTTCGGTTTTGGCTTTCAGTTCATCATCTGAAAGTTTAATAAAATCGGGTTCCAGAGCATTTATTCTGTTTACTGTCTTATATTGTTTTTTTACAAATCGGTCATTGGCGCTGCCAAAAATCTTACGGGCAATTTTTCCTAACATTTTTATTCCTTACTATA
>CAYOYE010000122.1:0-3329 GCA_964408115.1 uncultured Azospirillaceae bacterium | reverse complement strand
TGGTTTTGCTGTTCGTCAATCGGCTCAAAATCGCCGATTTCCGGCGCACTAACCTGTAACGAAAGCTGCATCTGCATTTTATGATTCAGCTTATCCAGCTCATCAACCGCCGCATTTACCAATTTAGGCTGCACAATATAATCCGCCGTACTTTTATCTTCGGTAACATAAAAATATTCGCTATGTGAAAACAATTCGGTCAACAGTTCGGTATAATTTGCGGTTTTACCGCCTCGCCAATCTTCCATATTTTCAATAAAAAGTAACTGTTTTTCGCCCAAATTTTGCGGTTTAAACGCCGTTGTTTCGTTTACTTTTGCCGCAACTTCGGCTATTTCCTCCGGTTTATCGGCATTTTTATACATTTCAATAAATCCGGCCATTTGTTCCGGCGTAATCTCTACATTTGCGCTAAACGACACACAAACTCTGCTTCCGTCTGCCAAAGTTGTTTCGTTTTTAACCTCGGAAATATGCTCGTCAATCAAACGATAAGCGATAATATCCAAAATATGTTCATTAATATCTTCGGCATATTTTTGAATAATTCCGGAGGTTTTAACGGCCGCCACTGCCGCTTTATCCTGCGCCCGTTTTTCCGCTATATCCATATTTTCGCCACGCTGTACATCATCACAGGCGCTACCGCTTATTTTAGTACTTTCGGCAGCATACGCCCACGATTGTCCAAAGCATAATGCCAAAGCGACAACGGTTAAAAACTTTGCTTGTTGCATTTTTACCACCAGCTTTTATCCGGCTCTACCTGACGAACGACCTCGTTTAAATCGCCAACTCTGACGCCGTCTTTATCACTCATAACCAAATCATAGCGCAACACCGGCGTTTTACTTGTTGCCGTTGTAAACATATCAACCGATGTCGTTACGATATAATCGGCATTTTTAGCGTCTTCCACAACCTTAACATTTTCGGCGGAAGACAGGCGTCTTTTTAGCGTTTCCGTACCTTGAGCGGCGGCTTTCGGTAAATATTCGGCCTTTGTTTGCAACGGTTCTACAAAAACGCGGACGGTTTTATTCGGTTCAAATACGGCAGCCGACTCTTTTAATAATTTATTGGCGGTACGATTGGCGGAAACGATATAAGCCTCGGCTTCTTCCGGCAACATATACGAATCGCCGGCAAAAGATACGCCGTAATCCGCCAGTCCTTCAATAATTCCGGCTTCGTCACCGTCTTGAACAATCACATATTCGCCGTTATCTGCCGTAGCATATTGCATACCTGCATATTCGCCGTTAGAAGCATCAACATATTGCACATCTGCATATTCGCCGTTGGTTGCGGCATCATAATCGGTCTGATAATCCGTTGCCGCACGTTCCGTTTTGGCAATACATCCGGAAACGGTGGCCAAAGCCAGCAAAATTGCCGTTTTTTTCATATTTTCACTCCCTAGTCATTATTATTTTGTCGTTAAATTTAGCACGTTTATTTTAAAAATACCTTAATATTGCAAAAAGATGTCTTGAAACTCCGTTTTTTTTCACCTAAACTCATGCGTAATTGAAAGGATTTTTCCGCTATGCTAATAACTTTTTTAATTGTAATTCTGCCGTTTTTGCTTTTGATTCAGCCGCTGCAGCGTAATCGTTTTTTTGTTATATATTTTGCCCTGATGATTTTATCGGCCTACGTTACGGAGGCTAATTTTTTTCGGGTAGCCCTGCTTTCACACAAGGCATTTTTGATTTTTATCGTATATCATCTTGTCTGCATCAATTTGGTTACGTTTTGGGCATACGGAGCCGATAAAAGAGCGGCGTGTCGCGGAGAATGGCGTGTTCCGGAAGCTCATCTGCATGCTTTGGAATTTTTAGGCGGTTGGCTTGGGGCTTTTATCGGGCAAAAGTTTTTTCATCATAAAAGCAAAAAGCGTAGCTACCGTATAATGTTTTGGCTGATGCTGTTTTTGCAAACGATTGCCGTTTATATTATTTTGCGCTATTTAAGGTTAATTTAACAGGGAGGTTATTGTGAAAAATTTTTCTTTTTTTCTGCTTTTGGGAACAATGCTGACAAGCATTACACAAGCTGCCACGCTTACACTTTCGGATAAAGATAATACCGTATCTTTGAGCATTTATAAAAATCTGGCTCTGGTAAAAGATATGCGTACAAGTAATTTGCGTACCGGTATTAATGAGGTTATTTTTGACGGGGTAGCCCAGCAGATACAGCCGGAAACCGCCATAATTTACGGCAAAAACATTACGTTGTTGGAGCAAGCCTACGATTATGATTTAATGACATATAACAATCTTATTGATAAATCGGTCGGACAAGAAGTAACAACCGTACGGGAAAATCCGCAGACCGGTGAAAATATTTTTGCAAAGGCCACACTTATCGGCTCGCTTTACGGTAAACCGATTTTACGCTTTTCCTACGGGATAGACGCAAATTTTCCGGGGCGGATTATTTTTAACGAAATTCCGGCAGGTATCAGCAACAAGCCGACTCTGACCGCCAAACTTAACAGCACCAAAGACGGAGAACAAAAACTCTATCTGGCGTATTTGAGCGAAGGTTTGAGCTGGAAAACCGATTACATTGCCAACGTTACGGATAACAATACGCTGGATTTAACCGGCTGGGTCACCATTACCAACGAATCCGGAGTAGATTATAAAAATGCCAAAATCCAGCTGATAGCCGGAGATGTTAATGTGCCGAAACAAAACCGTCCGCTCGCCGTCCGCAGTATGGATTCCGTCAGAACAATGAGTGCGGCAGCCCTAGCGCCTTTAAGTTATATAGAGGAGATTAACAACTATGAACTCTACACTTTGCCAAACACGACCACGATTAAAGATAAGCAAAACAAACAAATCGGACTGATTGCCAAGCAAAACGTATCCTACGACAAGGAATTTACCCTGTCTTCGCAACTACTGCTGAACGACAGTTCCGAATTTAATAATATACACCCGACAATTTCGTACGTTATGCAAAATACCGCCGCGGCTAATTTAGGCATTTCGCTGCCGGAGGGTACTATGCGCTTTTATGAAAACGATAAAAACGGAAACTTACAATTTATCGGGGCGGGCAGAATTAACGATACCGCCAAAAACGATACTTTTAAGGTCAGTCTCGGCAAGGCACTTAATATTTCCGCCAAAGGCAAATTGCAAAAGACAGCCGAAAAAGAGCTGTCACGCACCAAACGCGGCGGCTGCGTTGACGCCACGTTTCTTCAAACATATCAAGCCGAAGTAATTTTCAACAACGGCGAAAATTCGGAAGCAACCGTTATTTTTGAGCAGCCGTTTACCGGTAATTTTAAGATAACGGCTGAAAAT
>CAYOYE010000121.1:0-3340 GCA_964408115.1 uncultured Azospirillaceae bacterium | reverse complement strand
GGCTGCGCCCATACCTGTTTCTTCTACTGCCATTTTTGCCAATGGAATTCGTGTAGAGCTGGCTTTTAGAGCCACGCGGCGGAAAATTTCATCAACCTGTTCCTGCGAATAAGTTGCAAATTTTTTCTGTGCTTCGCTAACCTGTTTAACCAGCTTTTCAATGTATTCTTTTTCTTTCTGTTCATCAATACTAATATCTTTATCCATGAGTTCCTACATAAATTCTTTGGTATTTTAGAATATGTTTTTATAAAAGATAACATTTTTTTTAGGTTTGTTAATCACATTTTATTACTAATTATAACACGTTATAACATCACCTTGAAAAGGCTAAATCCTAAAATATATATAGTGGGTAAAGATTTTTTTATAAGGAGAAACGTATATGCTAAATAAATTTATTTACGGTCTAACCTTTATCGGTATTCTACTCGGCTGCAATCCGGCTTTTTCTGCCGACACCCCGTCAGAAGACAAACCAATCAGCAAAGTTACCGACATAAATTCCATGCAGGGTAACAGCGTTGTGTATATTCAGGGTTATTTGATTCAGAATTTAGGTAATAACACCTATGTCTTTCAAGATGCCTCCGGCACTATAAATATTGAAATAGATCAAGATTTAATCAACGGCAACACCATTACGCCGGACGCCGTTGTTTGGATTGTGGCTACTGTTGATAAAGAAGGCGATATAACTTCGCTTGATGCGGAAGAAATCGTGTTTTTGCCGGCAGATAACGAATAATATTTTTTACATTATAATTGCAAACATCAAAAACGACATTGACCTGCAAATCAATGCCGTTTTTATGTTATATCCCTCAACTGTATATCGGCAGATTTATTTGCTTAATCCCAGAGGGCGTAAAATTCCTATCATGCCGACAGCGGCTATATCGTTAACAACTTTTCCCTCATCATTAAAATAATAAAAATTCATTACCGTTGTATCAATTTTTGTACCGGTCGGTGCTAATCCCATAAATTCACCGTCATGCGTTGCCGTTAAATTCCAACGAACGGCCACAACATTGTTTTCGGCAACCATATCTTCTATTTTCCATTGTACATCCGAAAATCCGCTACGCATAAAATCAACAACCGATAAATAGCCCTCACCTCCGTAGAGCGGTGTTGGCGAAGCCGGTGTATAAAAAGGCGCCTTGCCGTCTACCAGCTCTTTTGCCAGCTGTTTGTCATTGGTATTTATCATTGTTTCAAAACGTTTCATTGTTGCTTTGTTGCGTTCGGCAATCCGTCCGGCATTACCGGCATAAAAATATGCACCGCCGCACACAATTAAAACAACTATCAATCCCAGTAATTTTTTCATTTTTCATCCTCCTCATTTTCTCCGGTAAAAGTAAATACCGTTATTTCATTTTCCGAACCGAAACGCGCCGGCATACCTGCCCACAATCCGGTACCGTCACTCACATATAAATATGCCTTTTCTCCGTTAGCCGTCGTTTCACTGTATAATCCGCGTAAATACCCGTCATTAGCCAGCTGCGTAGCCCAATTTATCGGATATGACTGTCCGCCATGCGTATGACCGGAAATCTGTAAAAAAACATTTTCATCTTTAGCTTCGGCAAAACTTTTCGGGAAATGTGAAAGCAAAATTTTCGGCAATCCGGACGGTGCTTGCGCAAACGTGTCAGCTATATGATGTTGAAATTTTCCTAAATATCCTCTGCCCCAATCGCCACCGCCCAGCACAAATGCGTCATTCAACACAACGGAATTATTGCGTAAAACCGTTATACCCATATTTTCAAAAGCCTCGCGCCAGGAATCGGCATCATAATAGTATTCGTGATTGCCAAACACCATATAAATCGGTGCCTTAATTTTTTTCAGCGGTTCAAGCTCCGGCAGTCCGTCTTTAACATATCCGTCCAAACTGTCACCGGTTATCACCACAATATCGGCATTTATTTCGTTTACCTTATCTACAACACCTTCCAACCACGCACGTTGCAAAATCGGTCCGGTATGCAAATCCGTAAGTTGCACTATTTTATAATTTTGCGGCATTTCGGCATTAAAAATTCGCACATTACGAACTGTAGGCTGCCAAACCGAACGCCAAACCACCAAAGCGGCAAATACCGCCATAAACATCACGATTTTAGCAAATAAATTTTCCTTACCATAGCCGCAAATTCGGGCAATATCAAACACAACTGCCACCACCGCCAAATAAATCAACAGCAAACACGCATACCCGTAAAGCAGATTCAACCACTTCGGAAAATACGAACAATAAAACAGCACAACCGGAATAGCCGTCACTCCGATTTCTATTATTATGCCGAATAAAATTTTCCAGCCGGTTGCAAACGAGAGCGGTAGAATACCGCGAAAAAAAGCATAGATGCCCAAAACCTGCATAAAAGCCAACAATCCCAGCATTTATAGTCCCCCTTATAGTTACAAAGCCGATTATAATTTTTTGCTATCACATTGTCAATAAGTAGTTTTTTTACTGCCTTTGCTTTTCGGTGTGATTAAACGGTTCATTTTGCCTTGTTATTATATGCAAAAAAGTCCCCATTCCACCGAATAAGGACTTTTTTTAAGTTTAACTTTTTACCTGACCAAAGAATAAACGCCGTCAATCATTGTCCGCACCGAAAAATCTATATTTTTCTGTTCGGCAGCGCTAACCTTACCTAAATTTTCACCGGTTATCGCCGAAACTTTATACCATTTACCGGCACGTCTATAATAAATTATTGCCGCATTATCGCTCGGTTTCCGTTGATTTTCATCATCCGACGACAAAAAACAAACCTTATCGGCATCATTTATCAGCTCTTTGTTATCCAAATTTAACACTCCGAGCCGTTCCTCGTCAATATAGACGATATACCCTTGCTTTGAATGGACAAACATATTTTCCCGCGGACCGACCAATTTATCATATTTGGGAAAATAAAGATAACACTCCGATTTGCCGTTAAATTGTGTTCTAACACAAAAATTGGCCAGCGAATCACTGGGTGTAAGGTCATCATAAAAATAAAAGTCTTTGCTAACCAAAGGTAAAAACTCTGTGCCGTCAGAAAAAAACATATCAAAGTTCTTATCTGTATACCAACCGACAATAAAGCCATGATCCGACGAAACTCTTTCGTAAACAGCCTCACGAATAACTGCTCTGTCACCGCCCAATATACCTTGCCTTATCTTTCCGTTTTGCTTAACCGTAAATACGGAACATACGCTCCCCTCTAACGGTTCTACAATCGTTTTTTTGCGTTCTTTTTCACAAGTCGCAAAAAAAATACCGGCTAACACAACAACGAATGTTGCAAAAAACAAATTCCTC
>CAYOYE010000120.1:0-3354 GCA_964408115.1 uncultured Azospirillaceae bacterium | reverse complement strand
ATAATCCGAAAAATTTTGAAGAAAAAATATATGAAAAATGGGAAAATTCCGGTGCTTTTAAGCCGGATATGCGGAGTTCTAAAGACGCATTTTCTATTGTGATTCCGCCACCGAACGTAACCGGTGTATTGCACATGGGACATGCTTTGGATGATACCTTGCAGGATATTCTGATTCGTTATAACCGTATGCAGGGTAAAAAGGTTTTGTGGCAACCGGGGACGGATCATGCCGGAATTGCTACACAGATGGTTGTTGAACGTAATTTGGCCAAAGAGGGCTTGAGCCGACACGATTTAGGTCGCGAAAAGTTTGTTGAGCGCGTATGGGAATGGAAAAAGCAGTCAGGTGGTACAATCTGCCGTCAGTTGCGCCGTTTGGGGGCTTCTTGCGATTGGTCGCGTGAACGTTTTACTATGGACGAGGGGCTATCGGCAGCCGTTCGCAAAATCTTTGTTTCTCTCTATAAAGACGGATTGATTTATAAGGCCAAAAAACTGGTAAACTGGGATCCGAAGCTGGAAACCGCCGTATCGGATTTGGAAGTTCAACAAAGAGAAACCGTTGGCAAAATGTATTACTATAAATATCCGTTAGAAGAAAATCCAAACGAATTTATCCATATTGCCACGACCCGTCCGGAAACAATGTTTGGTGATACGGCCGTAGCCGTTTCTAAAGATAATCCGAAACTGGCACATTTAATCGGCAAAAATTGTATAATTCCGATTATTAATCGCGCTATTCCGATTGTGGGGGATGACCACGCCGATCCGGAAAAAGGAACAGGTGCCGTAAAAATTACACCTGCCCACGATTTTAATGACTTTGAAGTTGGTAAGCGTCATAATCTGCCGATGATAAATATTTTAAATCCGGATGCCACGTTGAATGAAAATACTCCGTTTGCCGGAATGAGTACGCAAGAGGCTCGCGAAAAAACAATTCAAAAACTTACCGAGCTGGGAGTAATGGAAAAAATTGAAGAACACCCTATGGTAATTCCGTATGGTGAGCGTAGCGGTGCGGTTATTGAACCGTATATGACGGATCAATGGTTTGTTGATGCGCCAAAGCTGGCAGTAGAGGCTCGGCGCGCCGTTGCTGACGGAGAAATGGAATTTGTGCCGGCAACCTATAAAAAAACGTATTTTGAATGGATGAACAATATTCAGCCATGGTGTATTTCCCGTCAATTATGGTGGGGACATCAGATGCCTATTTGGTATGGTCCGGATAAAACTGTTTTCTGTGAAGAAACGGAAGAAGAAGCACAAAACGCTGCGGATAAACACTATGGTAAACATGTTGAACTGACGCGTGAAACAGATGTGCTGGATACATGGTTTTCTTCGGGCTTATGGGCATTTTCAACAATGGGCTGGCCGGAAGATAACGAATATTTGCAAACATTTTATCCGACTTCGGTTTTGGTAACCGGTTTTGATATTATTTTCTTCTGGGTTGCTCGGATGATGATGATGAGCATGTATAAGATGAAAAAAGTACCGTTTAAAAAGTGCTATATTCATGGTTTGGTGCGTGATGAATTTGGTCATAAAATGAGCAAATCCAAAGGTAATACAGTTGATCCGATGGAAACAATAGAAAAATACGGTGCCGATGCGTTACGTTTCTTTATGGCAGCTATGGAAACGCAAGGACGCGACATCAATCTTTCGGATTCGCGTATTCAAGGTTATCGTAATTTTGCTACAAAACTTTGGAATGCCGCCCGTTTTTGTGAGATGAACGAATGTTATGCGGTAAAAGATTTTAATGTAGCAGACGCAAAATTGGAAATAAACAAATGGATTATAGCCAAGGCCAAAGAGGCATCTAAACAGGTTACGGAAAATTTGGATGCTTTCCGTTTTTCCGATGCGGCAAATTCTGTTTATCAATTTGTTTGGGGAACTTTCTGCGATTGGTATATTGAGCTGATTAAGCCGGTTTTGTACGGAGAAAATGCCGAAGATATTAAAGAAACACGCGCGGTTGCCGCCTGGACACTTGACCGTATTTTGACGATTCTGCATCCGTTTATGCCGTTTGTTACAACCGAATTGTGGAATAATTTGAATACGGAACGTAATGTTGATTTAATCCGCGCCGAGTGGCCGCTTAACGAAACAATAGTTGCGGAAGACAAAAAGCAGATAGATACGGCAATAGAGTTTATTTTGGCGATTCGTTCGTTGCGTTCGGCAATGAATTTGCCTGCCGGAGCAAAACTTTCGGCTTTTGTAAAAGATGCAAACGCCGAAACTTTGACGGTTATAAACAACGAAAACAAGCTGATTTGTACGTTGGCGCGTCTGCAGGAATTTGCTCCGTTAGGCGATAGAGAGGTTACCGAAGATATGGCACAGACCGTATGCCGCGAGGCTACAATATTGATTCCGTTGAAGGGTGTTATTGATTTTTCGGCAGAACGTGAACGTTTACAAAAAGAGCTGGAAACTCTGAATAAAAATTTACTGGGATACGCTAAAAAACTCGGTAACGAGAGTTTTGTCGCCAAAGCTCCGGCAGCGGTAGTGGCCGAAGAAAAACGCCGTCAGCAGGAAGCCTTGGAAAACAAGACTAAAGTAGAAGAAGCATTAGCAAGAATTGCTAATTTTTAGGGAGATTAGAATGAAAAAAGTTGTATTATGTTTGGTTGCCTTGGGGTTGTTAAGCGGGTGTGCAACAGACGCGTACACCGGAGAGAGCAAGGTTGCCAAAACAACATGGGGAACAGGTATCGGCGCAGCTGTAGGTGCCGGAGTCGGCGCGCTGGTCGGTGGTGAAAAAGGCGCGCTGATCGGTGCCGGAATCGGTGGTGTTGCCGGTGCGGCAACCGGCGGATATATGGACGTACAGGAAAGTAAGTTGCGTCAGCAGTTGACCGGAACAGGAGTTCAGGTTTCGCGTGACGGTGATAATATCCGTTTGATTATGCCGAACAGCATAACTTTCAATACCAATGAAGCCGTAATCAAAACAAGCGCAAACAGCGTTTTGGATTCGGTAGCTTTGGTTGCCAAAGAATATGATAAAACAAAATTGCAGATAATCGGCTATACCGATAGTTCAGGTAACGATTCTATTAATATTCCGCTATCCGGTCGCCGAGCGACTGCAGTTGCCGGTTATTTGGCATTGCGTGGGGTAGAAGCAACCCGCCTTAATGCTTATGGGGCAGGGGCATCTAATCCGATAGCCTCTAATTCAACCGAAGAAGGTAAGGCACAGAATCGCCGCGTAGAGATTACGTTGATAAATGCGCAATAAAACCGCATAAGCAGATATTAAAAACTCCCCGAAAAAATAAAAATATCGGGGAGTTTTTTTTAGGTGTTTCAATGCCGG
>CAYOYE010000119.1:0-3379 GCA_964408115.1 uncultured Azospirillaceae bacterium | reverse complement strand
AAGATAAAAAAAGTGCTTGCAAAATGTAAAAATATGATATACCAATACTAACGGTTAACGGGGCATAGCTCAGCCTGGTAGAGCGCTTGGTTTGGGACCAAGATGTCGCGTGTTCGAATCTCGTTGCCCCGACCAAAAAAGAAAAAAGGATACGGTTATGAAATCGTATCCTTTTTTTGATAAAACATTCTGCTCTTAAAACATTGAGCCGTTCCAACCCCATAAATCTACAGGGTGATATGTAATATAAATATCGGCGCCGTCTATATCCAAATCGTGTTGCAGAATACGGCAAATTTCTTTGGTGGCGTTTTGACAGGCGGATTTGGAAACATCTCCCAGCAGGCGGAGGCTAAGGTAAGCTCCGTTAGGCAATTTGTTTGCCCCGAGATATAGTGTTTTGCCGTCCTCAATATTTATCATAATGTATTGTTCCGGTTTGGCAAAAGCGGAAGATACGGTTTCAATAAGTTTTTTCTGTAAGTCATCTTTTTGGGTGTCGTTTAATTTAGCACTGAACTTTGCTTCAAGGTAAGGCATAATTTTTTCTCCATAATGTTGTTAAATACTCTATGAAATATAATGCGGAATAAATAAGTTTTCAATTACAATGTTTAGCGACTTGTAAAAAACAAAAAAGAGAAAGTTTGCACTTTCTCTTTTACAGATTGGTGATCCCAACGGGACTCGAACCCATATTGCCACCGTGAAAGGGTGATGTCCTAACCATTAGACGATGGGACCAACGCTTTTAACAAAAGCATATATACTTGTATTTTTTCTTTACGTCAAGAACTTTTTTAGCGTTTTTTTATTTTTTATTTACTTCACGAACCAAATCACCCAAATGTACCAATTTTATGTGGCGGCTGCCCAAATTTTTAGTCCAATCTTTTAAGGCGCGGTAAGTTTGCGTATGCGGGTGTCCGATGGCTACGGCATATCCGCGCATGTGGGCTATTTTTTCGGTTTTCTGCAGTTGTTGCATAATGTATCCGTAGTTATCTTCGTTATCCAGAAAAACATCTCGGGCAATATAAGGAACGCCATACTGCTCGGCAACCTGTTTGCCAACTGATTTAGCGGTTGTTTTAGAATCTAAAAAGTACATATTACGTTGGTGCAAAATTTCCATTACATAACCCAGACTTTTGGCATCTTCCGTCATTTTGCTGCCCATGTGGTTATTTATGCCACGCATACCGACACCGTCATAACGGGCCAGCATTTTGTTAAATTCCGTTTTTATCCTGTCCTCTCCCATTTCCGGAGAAAGGGTAATCGGGGCCAAATCTGCCGGAACGGACGGCATCATCGGGGTGTGCAGAATTACCTCAAAGCCGGCCTTTTGTGCGGCCTCTGCTTGCGTTTTGTTGGCAGCTCCGTACGTTAGAAAAGCTGTAGTCATCGGTTGTGCCAAGCTGATAATGTCTTTGGTGTGAGGTTGACTTACACCCATATCATCTATCACAATAGCCACCATAACCGAACCGCGTTTTTCGGGTGTAGCGTTGGTCGGAGCTACGGGAGTCGGTGTAACTACGGCAACCGTTTGGGAAATCTGCGGATTAGATACGCTTTCTTCTTTTACGGAAGTTGTTGTTTGCGGCTGCTTCTGTTCTTTTTTTTGCAGGGATTTTGTTTGGGCAATTATATTTTCCAGCGAATCCGCCGAATTCTTAATTAAGTTTTCTTCAAGCGGATTACTTAAATTTGTCGTTGAGGAATTTTCAAAGATAAAAGGAGCTATGGAAACCTGTCGTGCCGGTACGGTAATCTCTACCGAATCCAATGCAAAATCATCATCCCGCGGATGTAATAATTCCTGTACTACAACGTATGTTTCGGCTATAACAATAACAGCCAAAAGCAATGTCAGCAGAAGTCCTTTTTTGATAAAACGCATTTTAATCTTTCTTTCTTAAAGTTGGAAAAGCAATTACATCACGAATCGTTTCGGCACCGGTCAGCAATATAGCCAGACGATCAATGCCCATACCCATGCCGCCTGACGGAGGAAAGCCGTTTTCCAGAGCGGTAATAAAGTCTTCATCAAGCATTTGAGCTTCGTCATCACCGTTTTCACGAGCTGCCACTTCCGCTTCAAAGCGTTCACGTTGTTCCAACGGATTGGATAATTCGGAATAAGCACAACCGATTTCCATACCGCCAAGGTAGGCATCAAAATGTTCAACCAAACGCGGATTGTTGCGGTGTGTTTTGGCTAACGGAGATATATCCCGCGGCATATCCATAACAAAAGTAGGTTCAATTAATGACGCTTCTACTTTTTCATCAAAAACTTCTTGCACAACCTTGCCCCAGCAAGAACAATCTTCGGCATTTACGCCGATTGATTTTGCCATTTCCTGTGCCTGCTCCAAAGTTTCTGCATCCAGTAAATTGATGCCGGTTTTGTCTTTTATCAGTTCAATAATGGATTTACGGACAAACGGTTTTGATAAATCAACTTCGTGGTCGCCTAAAGTGATTTGTTGTGAGCCTAAAACGTTTTGAGCGACAAAGCGTAACAAGTCCTGTATAAGGTCTGCCATATCATTGTAATCGGCATAGGCCTGATATGCTTCCAAAGCCGTAAATTCCGGATTATGATTTTTATCTATACCCTCGTTACGGAAGTTACGACCGATTTCAAATACTCTGTCAAAACCACCGACAACCAGCTTTTTCAAATATAATTCCGGAGCAATACGCAAGTATAAATCCATATCTAACGCATTGTGATGCGTAATGAAAGGTTTGGCATTAGCACCACCCATAATCGGGTGTAACATAGGGGTTTCAACTTCCAAAAATTCGTTTTGCTCAAAAAAACGGCGAACGGCAGAGGTAATCTGACAACGTTTTTTAAATGTTTCGCGACTGTCATCATTCATAATAAAATCAACATAGCGTTGACGATAGCGGGCGTCAACGTCTGTCAGACCATGGAATTTTTCGGGAAGAGGCTGTAACGATTTGGCAATAATATCAAATTTTTCGGCTGCGACGGTTAACTCACCACGCGGTGTACGGCGTACAAAGCCGGTTATACCGACCATATCGCCGACATCCAGACATTTTAACAGTTCCATATCTTCGGTAGATAGGATTTTTTTGTAGCAGAAAGCCTGAACTTTGCCTGTTTTGTCTTTAATATCCACAAACATACCGCTGTTGCGTACGGCCATAGCACGACCGGCAACCGTAACTCTGTCTTCGGTATCCGTTCCGGCCTCTAAATCATGATACTTTTCCTGTAGTTCGGCGGCATAAATCGTCGGCTTAAATTTATAAGGGTACGGATTGTAGTTTTTTTCTTTTAAAGTCGCCAGTTTGGCCAGTCGGGATTCTCTGTGAATATTAGTTTCATTTGCCA
>CAYOYE010000118.1:0-3387 GCA_964408115.1 uncultured Azospirillaceae bacterium | reverse complement strand
TTTACTGTCAAATTCTAAACCCTGCGCCTGATTTATAACGCTAAACAGATAATTCAACGCCGCCAGCACGCTATAGGCAAAAACCGTATTAAAGCCGCCAACCAGTAAATAGCGCAGTTTTTGCGGAAAACGAAACCAAAAATTCTCAATTACAAAGTAAATCCTAATAATATTTTTCAGCATTATTCTATTCCATTCAAAACATTTTTGTTCAGTAAAGTTTCCAATTCCGTCGTCCGAAAGTCGGACAAAATATTCTCGTCCCACACATCCGTCGGATTTTGCCGATCTATCTCCGGCATCCCCGGGTGTATCATAATTTCTACCGCCGAGTAACCCTGCGGTATTTTAACGTGATTGAATTGTGCAGCCGAAATTTTGCAGGTATAAAGGATTGTATAAAAATAGACGTTGCTTTTATACCCGTTCCACCAACACAAAAAGCGCAAAAGCAGATATTTTATTAGTCCGCCGTCAAAGAGCCAGCTTTTACTTTTGTTGTAGCGCAGAGTGTTAAAAATATTCTCGTTCATTATGCGGATACGCGGAATATTATATTCTTGCTGCAGCTTGCGGACAATTTTGAAAACGGCAGGGATTAAGTGGATATGCCGATGACCGTCAATATGTTGTAGCGGAATGTCAAAATCCAGATATTTCTTTATTTGCGCTCTAATTTCCGTTTCAATCTGCAAAGCAAAGTTATGCGGATGAATCAGCGACTGCCACAACAACATAACAAAGCCGTTTTTCAGCTTACCTTCGGCATTTACCAGCAAGGGAATGTCTTTTATATCGGCAGCAGGTTTTTCATTTGTCAGATTTATATGCAGACCAATTTCCAGATTAGGCATAGAGCGAAACGCCTCAACGGCCTCAAGCGCATATTTTTGATTTACCATTAAACTGGTACTGTTCAGGATTCCCTCGTGATATGCCTTTTGAATGGCGGCATTAACGCCCTTGCTGATACCGAAATCATCAGCGTTAAATATTTTTTTCAGCGCCATTTTCTTTTTCTCCGCGTTCAATGTAGTCAGCCACATAAAGAGGGCGTTTTTTCACTTCTAAATGAATTTTCCCGATATACTCACCGATAATGCCAAGGCAAATAAGCTGTACGGCTCCCAAAAACACTACGGTAACCATAATTGTGGCGTACCCCGGGGTAGGGTTATGCAAAAAGAAATGCTCTACAAAAACATAAAAGCCCAGCAATAAGGCGGAAAAAGCCCCTAACAAACCCAAATAAGTAGCCAGTCGCAGCGGCAATACCGAAAATTGCACAATGCTGTTGACTGCCAGATGCAACGATTTGAAAAAATTGTATTTAGATTCGCCGCTAAAACGCTCGGGGGCAACAAAATCAATCATGGCGACATTGTCGTTTGGCATAATCCAACTCAACAGACCGCGAAACAGCCGATCTTGTTCGTTAAAGCCTTTTAAAAAATTAACATATTTGCGATCTAATAAACGGAAATCCGGCGCACTTTCCATAATTCTCGTATCGGAAACTTTGTTCAAAATGTAGTAAAAAGTTTTGGCACACAGTTTATAAAATTTAGAAGTGGCCTTATTATCCAGCCTTTGGGTTAAAACAATTTCTTTACCGCTTTGCCATAATTCTATCATCTGCGGAATATAAACCGGCGGATGTTGTAAATCGGAATCCATGAAGATAACCGCATCACCTTTTGCATAATCCATGCCGGCAGTCATAGCAATTTCGTGGCCGAAATTACGCTTAAACTGGACAATTTTTACCCGTTTATCCTTGTTTTGCAGTTTGAGGCAATTTTTATAGGTATTATCGGAGCTACCGTCATCAACATAGATAAATTCAAAATCAATGTCTTTAACTGTTTTTAAGCTGCGTATCAGTTCTTTATACAGTTCGGCAACGTTATTTTCCTCGTTATATGCCGAAATCACGATACTAACTGTTTTATTTGACATAATCGCTGTTCTCTCCTTTGTAAAAACCGTAATACATTATGTTTTTCTTTTGCCGACCGAAAAAGTTTTCGGTTATAAATTCATAAACCTGCGGAGCAGAAACCTTATTGGGAAAATCGGCCTTATATTTATTGTATTCGCCCTCGTTAGCGGCCACAATCAGCGCACCGGCATTATTAAAATCGGCAGCATCAAACCAAGGGTTATTTTTCGGGCTTAACCAAATCATCGGCTTAATTTCCGCAGAACCGTAAATGCTCATCAGGTTAGCATACCACACATCTCCGCCCACATATATCAGCGGTTTATCCGGATTCTGTTCTTGCCATTTTTGTTCCATAACGGCGGTAAATTCGGCTCCGTTTGTCCGATAGCGCAGACTTTTGGTCAGAACGCATTGCAGCGCATAAATTCCGGCAAAGAGCATACTCCACATTACCATTATGTTAAACAGTTTATTAAGTGACGTATCGTCAAATTTAGCCGGTAATAAAACAACCAAAATAATCCCCGTCAGATATTGAAGCGGAAATCCCCACATACTTTTGAGGGCCGAACCGGTTATTAAACTTAAAGTAATAAATATAAACGGCGGAATAATATATTGACAAAGCAGAAACTTTTTTGAACTGACTGAAACGTTGCTCTGTTCGTGCGGCAAACGGCGATAAAACCATAAATACGAAATGAGGGCTGCAGCTCCAAACAAAAGTTGCGCTCCGGTAAACTTTAGCGGATAAAGAAAATGATTGCTAAATGACGGGGTCTGACTACTGCTACGTTCGGCAATATAGTTCAGCATGGTAAAATTGTTTTCAAATAGCCACCAAACGTGCGGAGCTATTACGCAACAGCCGACAAAACCGGCAAGATATGCCCTATAATTAGTGATAATATCCTTAAATTTTTTATCGTAAATTATAAAAACAAAAATTGCCGCCAACTCCAGCGAGCCGACATATTTATTGAGCAGATTTAAACCGGACATCAGACCGAACAACAGCCAGTCGGCGGTTCGGTCGTTTTGATAAGCGCGCCAAAAATAATAGGCGGCAGCCGGCCATAGGGCTAAAGATATGACATTTACGTTAAATTCCACCGAGGAATAATTATAGTAAATTATGCCGAATTGCAGCATGGTTGCCAAAACCGCTTTGGCAGTCGGCAAAAATAAGCGTGCCAGACGGAAGATATAAATTATTCCGAGCAAGACAAAAATCTGGCTCAAACCATACATAACAAAATCATGTTCTCCGCTTAATTTATAAAATCCGTAGGCAATTATGCCGGAAAACGGCGGATGCTTTGTTGTGCCGAGTAAACTGAACTTACCCCAAACAATAGCTTCGTATGTATCCATTGACAAACTTTTGCGCAAAAGAGGAACAACACTCCATACAATAAAGTTTATCAGCAAAAATATTTGAA
>CAYOYE010000117.1:0-3414 GCA_964408115.1 uncultured Azospirillaceae bacterium | reverse complement strand
AAAGTGCATTTTTCTTTTATATCAAACACCTAGAGAATTTAGAACGAAAAAAAATATTACAAACACGAAATTTTTTGTGTATTGCATCACCCGTAAAAACATTGTACGCTGGCGGCAGTTAAAACATTTTTAGAGAGGAATTAAATATGACAAATAAACCTTCAGCTCCGATTAATTTGTTTGATTGTGCTACCGCACAAAAAGTTATCGGACAGGAAAAATTTTTAGATGCTTTCAAAACAATTCTAAATCATGGCGCTTATTGTCAAGGGCCGGAAACTCGCGAGCTTGACGAAAAATTAGCCGCTTATTCAGGCACAAAATATTGCTCCACCTGCGGTTCCGGAACCGATGCTCTAACGCTGGCTCTAATGGCTTGGGGCGTTAAAGCGGGTGATGCCGTATTTGTATCGTCATTCACGTTTGTTGCCTCGGCAGAAGCTCCGGTTTTGTTGGGTGCTACTCCGATTTTTGTAGATTCCGAAGCCGATACCTATAATATGGATCCGGAAGACTTAAAACGCGCCATTGCCGAAGTTAAGAAAGAGGGTAAATTAAATTTGAAAGCGGTTGTTGCCGTTGATATTTTCGGTTCTCCTTGCAAATATGACGAAATTATCAAAATCGCTCACGAAAACGGTATGAAGGTATTGTCCGATTCGTGCCAGTCTTACGGCTCTGTTTATTGCGGACACAATGCCGGCTCTATTGCCGATATGACCGCAACTTCTTTCTATCCGACCAAACCTTTGGCTTGCTATGGTGACGGTGGCGCCGTATTTTCTAACACTAATGAAGAAAATGAACTGGTTAAATCATGCCGCGTTCATGGTATGAGTCCGGAAGATCACTATGATAACGTTCGTTTGGGCATTACCGGTCGTATGAACTCTTTTCAGGCTGCCGTTTTGTTGCAAAAACTAACGGTATTCAAACAGGAACTGCAAGATAGATACAAAGTTGCTAAACGCTATGATGATGAATTGGATTCTTATTTTGGTAAACAACGCGTTTTAGATAACTGCCATTCGGCATACGCTCTATACACAATTAACTGCGCTGATCGGGATGAATTGTTGAGCTATCTGAAAGAATGCGGTATTCCTTGCGGCGCATATTATCCGCGTCCGGTAAATACACAAACGGCGTATGCTAAATGGAACACCCGTAAATTGCCGGTTTGCGAAAAACTTTCCAAAACTGTTTGCAGTATTCCGATGCACCCGTATTTGAGCGAAGAAGCACAATCTTACGTTATTGAAAAACTTAACGAATTTGCTGCCAAAAAAGCACAAAAAGCGGCTTAATAAGTTTAGATATGACCTCAAAAAAACGGAAAGATTTTTCTTTCCGTTTTTTATTTTGCTTTCCGCCTCGTTTTTTTTACCGTTTCTCAATCATAGTTCGGCAAACGCGCCAACTTTTCGCTTAAAATCTGATAGGCTGCCGAAATTTCCTTAAACTTTTCTTCGGCGTTGGCATCTTCTTTATTTACATCCGGATGATATTTCTTCGCCAGTTTTTTATACTGTTTTTTGAGCGAATCGGGTGTAATTTCCCGAATATTCATTTCCATTGTTCGCAGACAGCGCCGTTCTTCTATTGTAAAATATACGCCGTTTGAAGAATATTCTTCACCAAAATCCGAATTGTTAGCATAGCCGTCATCAAAAAATCCGGATTCGTCCCACAAGTCATACCCGAATTGATACCGCACTTTAGAACGATACCCCCGCCCAAAGTGCATTTTTTGTTTTATTTCTTCAGCCTCGGCATCATCCTGACCGTCGGCATAATAATTCCACTTGGCATTATATTCTTGAATATGCTTCAAACAAAACCAATAATATTCTTTCAGGCGTTTATCTTTCGGCGCGCGGTATTCGCCCTTTTCGCCACACCCCGGAAAGTCACAGACATGCTGTTTTCCCTCATTTTGCGGAGCATAATATTTTTTTGTTCGTCTAATCATATTCTTCTACTTCACCGCCCTGAAATTATCGTATTTCTGTTTATAAATAATCTTTAACGGATTGCAATCATTTTTTGATATTATATATTCATTGTAAATTCAATGCAAAGGAGATTTTTATGCCCGAACTGCCCGAAGTGGAAACCATAAAAAACACCGTTTCACCATTTATGAACGACGCCACAATCAAAAAAGTTACTATCCGCCAAAAGCAACTGCGTGAGCCGATTCCCGATGATTTTGCCACCCGAACCGAAGGTGCAAAAATTATCGGTTTACACCGAATCGCTAAATATATGCTGGTTGATTTGGCAAACGGGCAAACAATTATTTGGCACTTTGGCATGAGCGGCAAACTGCGGATAGAAAAAACGCTACCCGCCGAATTACAAAAACACGATCATCTGATAATGGAAACGGATCGCGGATTCTTTATATATAATGATACGCGCCGATTCGGTTTGATTACACTCTGCCGAACAGCCGATTTGCCGCAACATAAACTGTTTTGTAACCTTGGTTTTGACCCTTGGGACAAAGGGCTGGATTCGGCATATTTATTGCAAAAATTCCACCGCCTCAAAACGCCTGTAAAAGTTGCACTGCTAAATCAGGAAATTATCTGTGGAATTGGCAACATTTATGCCTCGGAAATTCTTTATAAAGCGCGGATTCGCCCTGATAGACCCGCCGAAAGCATTACGGCTGCCGAGTCGCAAAAAATTATAACCTACACGCAAGAGATTCTCTCGCAAGCCATAAAAGCCGGCGGTTCAACCATTCACGACTATAAACGGCCGGACGGCGATATCGGATATTTTCAAAATATGCACTGCGTATATAACAAAACCGGACAGCGTTGTCCCGACTGCCGTTGCGACATAGACTCCACCGGCGGCATACAAAAATCGGTCATTGGCGGACGCTCTGCTTTTTACTGCAACACCCTGCAAAAATAGCCGTTTTGCTCCGAATAATCTTTTTTACCCACCGTTTATTGCAAATATCGGCAAAAACCACCGGAAAAATGAAAAAAAAGTAAAATTTTGGTTGACTTATACACTTTGTCATTGTTATAACGTTTACCAGAATAAATTTTGGATTAACTAAAAATAGGAAGAAAATTATGGCCAATCATAAATCGGCAAAAACCAGAATCGTCAGAAACAACAAGCGTAGCGTTATTAACGGTGCGCGCAGAAGTCGTGTTAGAACTTTTGTTAAAAAAGTTGACGCTTTAATCGCCGGTAACGATAAAGAAGCCGCTATTGCCGCATTCAAAGTTGCCGAAAGCGAAATGATGAGAGCTGCTCAAAAGGGCGTTTTCAAAAAGAATACCGCTTCTCGTACGGTTTCCCGTCTGGCACAAAAAATTAAAGCACTTTAATTTTAGTGTATTTTTCAAAAAATGCAAGTTGTATCCGCCGCGTTACAATTTGCAT
>CAYOYE010000116.1:0-3418 GCA_964408115.1 uncultured Azospirillaceae bacterium | reverse complement strand
ATTCGGTCTTGCATTTTTAATGGCCGGATCGGCAGATTGCTCGCTGTTTCCTATAGTTCATCAACCAATGTCAACAATGAGTGCCGCTTTACCTTTTTTTGCCGTTCATTCGGTTACGGGTATTGTTTTTGCACGTTTGGCAATAAGTTTGGAAGAAGATTGATTAAAAAAACTCCGTATCTTTTGAGAGAAGATGCGGAGTTTTTTTTGTATATATCAGCCCCGATAAAAAACATAAGAGAAAATGATTGCCGCAAGGATACCGATAAAATCGGCAAAGAGCGCGCAAGGGAGCGCAGAGCGTGTTTGTGATATTTTTACGGCTCCGAAATAAAGAGCTATAACATAAAACGTTGTTTCGGTGGAGCCTTGTATAACTCCGGAAACAAAAGCCGGAAAGCTATCCGCTCCGTAATTCTGCATAATTTCCAACATCATGGCGCGCGCGCCGTTGCCGGAAAGCGGCTTCATTATGGCAACGGGGAGGGCAGGTACAAATTTTGTATCGGCTCCGATAAATGTAAAGGCTTTATCTATGCCCCAAACAACGGCATCAATGATACCGGAAGCCCGTAAAACGGCAATAGCCGTCAGCATAGCCACTAAATACGGTATGATTTTTACGGCAATATTAAATCCGTCTTTAGCGCCGTTTATAAAAGTTTCGTATAAGTTAATTTTTTTATACAGTCCATAAACTAAAAATAGAGTTATGAAAAATAAAATCAGGGCATTGCCAAAATTTTCGGAATATACCACTCTTGCTCCGGCATCCATATTGGCAAAACATAAGCCGATACCCCCGAGAACGGCGCTTAAACAAAGGATAACGGGCAGGGTGAAGATTTTTAGCTTTTGCGTAAAGGAAACGGCAGCTATGCCGGCAATAGTGGAGCAGGTTGTTGCCAATAAAATAGGAATAAATACGGCGGCAGGAGCGGTTGAACCTGCCAGATGCCGATACATTAATATGGAAGTTGGCAAAACGGTAATGGCGGAAGAATTTATGACAATGAACATAATTTGTGCGTTTGAGGCTTTTTGCGGCTGTGGATTTATTTGTTGCAGTTGTTCCATCGCCTTTAGTCCGGTTGGGGTGGCGGCGTTGTCAAGCCCCAGTATATTAGCAGCCATATTCATAATGATAGAACCGAAAGCCGGACAGTTATCCGGTACTTCGGGCATAATTTTTTTGAAAAACGGTCGCAAAAATTTAGCCAGCAAATCGGTTAAGCCGGATTTTTCGGCGATTTCCAACATTCCGAGCCATAAACAGAGCATACCGGTTAGATTTAAGGCCAGTTGAAAAGCATTGGTGGCAGATGTAAACAGCTGATTGCTAATATCGGTCCAGATAGCAACATTGCCCATAAACAGACTTTGCACCGCTGCCGCCACAAAACTCAAGATAAAAAAAGAAGTCCAGAAAATATTCAGCATTTTCATTTCCTCTAAAAACAATTTTATATTTTAGACGACAGCTGATTAAATTCAATTATTTTTTTTGCGGTTGTTATAAAAATTAATTGACAAAAAATACATAACAAGATATATTAAGCACATTAGGAGAATTAAAATGTCAGCATACAAAAACAAACATTTACAACATTTGAAACAGGCCGCTTTGGGAACACTTTTGGTTGCTACAACATTGAGTGGTGCCGGTTGTCAGCCAAAAGAGGAAAAACACGATAACCACGATATGTTGACGACAGATTCCATCATAAGCAAAGATTTTTACGGCCATTCCGTAAAGCTGGAAAAGGTTAGTTTTGCACTCTATGATGATGAAAATATGACGCCAACGACTAAATGTCAGCTTTTTTGGGGCGTGAAAAAAAATCATTCGTGGACGGATCGGAGTGACGAAGCAACGCATGCAGAGAAGATTTATCCTTCCGGTGATACGCTGTATTCGGCTTATGTTGAAGTTTATGACGATAATGTTTTGAAAGATAATCAGAGTTTGGTCGTTTATAAAAACAAAGTTGCTTTGTTAGGAGATGAAAACACCTATAGAGCCAATCTTTTGAAATTTAGAGCGCTGTTACATGAACAACAGGCTTTGGAGCGACAAAAGAAAAATACAACGGCTAAAGTGCGTAAACCGTCCGATAGAGGGCGAAGCACAAAGAATAATGCCGAAAACGATACGGTAGATACAATAAAGGTTGCATCGTCCGTAAATCAGGCCGATTCCGTACAAATAAAACAAAATGACGAAAAAAATGACAGCGTTGCGGTTTATGTATATAACTCGCTGATGGAAAAAGACAGATAAAATAAAAGACAATCATTTGGCAACGCACCTTTCAGAAAGGGTGCGTTTTTTTTGTTTTGGTGTGCTTTAAGGGATAAATTGTGTAAAAAAAATGTCTGTGTTTGCGTAAGGCGATTTTATAGAGTAAAAACGATAATAAGATAAATAACAAAAAGGATACGTTTTATGAAACAAAAATTAGCACTCATAATTGCCACATATTGCGGCTTGGGACTTTCGCCCAAAGCTCCGGGGACGGTCGGTTCGTTCGGCACGTTGCCTCCGGCTTTGGTTTTGGCATATTATACGGGAGTTTACGGTATAATAACGGCTGCGATTATCTGTTTTGCCGTAGGTGTTCCGGCAACCCATGTTTTAATTCGCGATCAAGAAGAAAAAGACCCCGGAAAAGTGGTGATAGATGAAGTTGTCGGGCAGCTATTGTCTTTTGTTTTAGTGTGCGGAGATTTATATCATAATTTGCAAAATTGGTGGCTTTATCTGTTGGGCTTCGGCTTTTTCCGGCTGTTTGATATTTGCAAAATGGGGCCGGTTAAATGGTTTGACAGCAAAGTAAAAAATGCGTTTGGCGTGATGATGGATGATGTGTGTGCCGGTTTGATAGCCGCCGTATGCCTTAAATGCGTGGCCTATTTCTGCGGTCTTTAAGCATTAAAAAACAGAGTAAAAATATTTACTCTATCCGTTGTAATTTGCTTTATTGCTCTTATTTATACTTAAAAATGCTGATTAAAGGAGGAAAATATGAGCGATAAAAGGTGTAGTGTTTGGCACTTGGTTTCGGGTATTGTTATGGTGATTTTGGGGTTGCTGATTTGGGCAAATCCCTTGTCGTCGTTATATGCCATGGCAATTTATTTGGGCGCGGTTATGTTTGTTTTAGGCTGCGGATATGTTGCGTTTTCATTTTCGCAATATTCGGGCTGGTATCTGGTTGTCGGGTTATTGGATATTTTTGTCGGTTTGATTTTTTTGACGCATCTGGGCTTAACCGTACAGACCTTACCGATAATTTTTGCCCTCTGGTTTTTAGCTACGGGAACAATGCAAATTTCGGCGGCGTTTGATATTAAAAAAATCGGCTTGCCATGGATATGGAGTATGATTAGCGGATTATTAGGCATTGCTTTAGCCTTT
>CAYOYE010000115.1:0-3442 GCA_964408115.1 uncultured Azospirillaceae bacterium | reverse complement strand
TCCTACGAAGTTAACTATTTTTTATCCATATCAGTGTAAAAATATTAAAATAGTGATAATTTTTTAAGAGAAAGTTGTATGGTAGAAGTGTTATTTAACGGCTATGCAGGTCGTTTAGAGGGAAGATATTATAAAAGTGAACGCGCAAATGCGCCTGTTGCCCTGATTTTACATCCGCATCCGCAGTTTGGCGGTACAATGAACAATAAGGTTGTTTACAGCCTGTTTAGTTGTTTTAAGGATTTAGGTTTTTCGGTTTTGCGTTTTAACTTCCGTAGTGTCGGACGTTCGCAAGGGCAGTTTGAAGACGGTCCGGGGGAACTTTCGGACGCAACTATTGCTTTGGATTGGTTGCAAAATATGAATCCTGATGCCAAGCAATGTTGGATTGCAGGCTATTCGTTTGGGGCGTGGATCGGATTGCAATTATTAATGCGCCGTCCGGATATTAACAACTTTATTGCCGTTACTCCGCCGGCTAATGAAAAAGATTTTGCCTTTCTGGCTCCTTGTCCGGCTTCCGGTTTAATTGTGCAGGGCGGAAAAGATGAAATCGTCAGCCCGTATCAGGTAGAAAATATGGCACGCCGCCTAAATATGCAGCGTAATGTTGATGTTGACTTTGCTATGATTGAAGACGGAGATCACATGTATAACGGCCATTTGGGCGATTTATACAAGGTTTCGGGACAATACGTCATTAGTGCTATGCAACGCCATACTCCGCTTAAAAAACGGCGCGGTCGCCGCAAAAAATCAGATATGGAAGATGAGCTGCTGCTGGAAAATATGTCCGAAGAAACAACGGATAATGAGTTGTATGAAGAAGATGATGAGTAAATTATTAAACAAAACAAAAAATGTTGAAACAAATACAGTTTCAGACGAAAAAAAAACAGATGAAACAACATTGAAACCCCAAAAAACTTTTTGGCAGGAATGTGGCGAAAATCTTAAAACCGTCTTTTTAGCAATTTTTATTGCCCTGATAATTCGCAGCTTTTTGTTTGAACCTTTTCGGATTCCATCGGGATCAATGTACCCGACTTTGGAAATTGGTGATTATCTGTTTGTCAGCAAATATACTTATGGTTATTCACGCTATTCCTTGCCGGCAGGAATACCGCTAATCGGCGGACGGATTTGGTATGATGCTCCGCAACGCGGTGATGTTGTCGTGTTTAAAAATCCGCATGAGGTTCATACGGATTACATTAAGCGTGTTATCGGTTTGCCGGGGGACAGAGTGCAGGTTAAAGACGGTCGCCTGTTTATAAACGGAGAAATGGTAGAGCGTACGGAAACGGACAAATATATGATTGATGACTATGTGGATATGCCGGAATTTTATCATCAATATTATGAAAAGTTACCCGGTGGTAAGGAACATCGTATTTTGGAGATTTCTGACGGAGAACGGATAGTTGATAATACGGAAGAATTTGTTGTACCTGCCGATTCGTTTTTTATGATGGGTGATAATCGCGACCGTTCTAATGACAGCCGTATAAGTGTCGGTTTTGTTCCAAAGGAAAATTTGGTCGGCAAAGCCAAATTTATTTTCTTTTCGCATAACGATAAGGGAAGTTTGTTTAAGCCATGGACGTGGTATCGGGCCATTAGATGGCGGCGTATTTTTAGAGGCATAAATTAAGTTATGGAAAAATTACAGCAAAATTTGCAATATACATTCGGCAATATAAAACTTTTACAACAGGCACTTACGCATAGCAGCGTTACCCGTAACGAACATTTTAATTATGAGCGTTTGGAATTTTTGGGTGATAGAGTTTTGGGAATGACTATTGCCGCTATGTTGTATAAAATGTTTCCTAACGATACGGAAGGTAGTTTGGCTCAACGGTATGTCAAGTTGGTTTGTGCAGATGCGGTGGCGGAAGTTGTCAAAAAAATGCACATAAACGACTATATTTTGGTGGCTGATGATACGGCGCGCCATAGTATAAATGTGCTGTGTGATGTCGGGGAAGCCGTTATCGGAGCGATTTTTTTGGATTCTTCCGTTGAAAATGCCATGTCTTTTGTTGAGCGTAACTGGAATATGATGATAGATTCCGATTTCGGCTCGTCTAAAGATTTTAAAACCCGTCTGCAAGAGCGTTTTCATAGCGAGCATTTAGCTTCGCCGGTGTATGAAATGGTTTCTAAAGAGGGGAGTGAACACCAGCCTGTTTTTAAGGTCAGAGTTGTGATGAATGACGAATTTTCGGCTTATGGTTCGGGCAAAAATAAAAAAGCCGCCGAACAGCAGGCTGCCGAAAATTTATTACACATATTGGATAACAAAAAATGAAAAACACCAGATGCGGTTTTGTGGCGCTGATAGGCGCACCGAATGCCGGAAAATCCACGATAACGAATAATTTTGTCGGCTCTAAGGTTTCTATTGTTTCGCCAAAAGCTCAAACTACGCGAACCACAATTAAAGGTATCGGAATTTATGACAATACCCAGATTATCTTCTTGGATACTCCGGGGATTTTTGCACCGAAACGCCGATTGGATCGGGCAATGGTCGCGTCTGCCTGGAGCGGTTTCGGAGATGCGGATATAAATGTTTTGGTGGTTGATGCCAAACGCGGTATGAATGAAGAAACTTCGGCCATTATTGATGAATTGATAAAACGAAATGCCCGAGCCGTATTAGCGTTTAACAAGATTGATTTAGTGCCGTCGGAACGGTTAGAAGAACTGAAAGAAGAATTTGAAAATCTGTTTGCGTTTGATGCCGTTTTTATGTTTTCGGCGCAGTCAGGTGATTACATAAATGATTTTTATCAGTATTTAGCCGATAATTTACCGGAAAGCCCTTGGTATTATCCGGAAGAACAAATGTCGGATATGCCGCTAAAGTTATTGGCTGCCGAAATTGTGCGGGAAAAACTGTTTTTGAACTTGCGTCAGGAAATTCCGTATTCGCTAACGGTAGAGCCGGAGTTGTGGGTACATAATGATGACGGTTCAATCAGAGCCGAAATGACGATTTATGTTGAACGGGACGGACATAAAAATATTGTAATCGGTCATGGCGGTGCAATGATTAAAAAAATCGGACAAAGTGCGCGTGCCGAGTTGGAAGAACTTTTAGAAGAACGTATCCATCTGTTTTTGTTTGTGAAAGTGCGTGAAAATTGGGGCGATGATCCGGCGCATTATACCGACTGGGGACTGAACTTTAAATCATAATTCCGGTTGGCAAATTAACCATATTTTAGCGATTGCGGATTTAACATATTTAAAACGTAGCCTCGGAGGATATTATGAAAAAATTTGTAGTTTTATTAAGTGGTCTGTTGTTTTGTTTATGTGCCTGCGACAATAATAAATCGGCAGAAAAACAGCCGGAAGAAAAAACGCCGGAAGTTGTGGCAGAACCGCAAGCCGCAGATGTATCAGCCGAATGGCGGCAAATTAATGACGA
>CAYOYE010000114.1:0-3475 GCA_964408115.1 uncultured Azospirillaceae bacterium | reverse complement strand
TCTTACCACAAACCTATTTAATAGAGGTATAAAATGGCTAAATCTAAAAAGAAAATTTTAGGTCTTATCAAGCTGCAAATACCTGCCGGAAAAGCTAACCCTTCTCCGCCGGTTGGTCCTGCTTTGGGTCAAAAAGGCTTGAATATTATGGAATTTTGTAAGGCGTTTAACGCGCAGACACAAAAAATGGAACCGGGTGTTCCTGTTCCGGTAATTATTACCGCTTATGAAGATAAGAGCTTTACTTTTATCACAAAACTTCCGCCGGTATCTTATTTAATTAAGAAAGCTGCAGGAGTTCAGTCTGCTTCTAAAGAACCGGGAAAAGTTGTTGCCGGTCAGATAACAATGGCTCAAGTAAAAGAAATCGCCACAACCAAATTGCCGGATTTGAACTGTCCGACAGTTGAAGCTGCCATGAATATGGTAAAAGGTCAGGCAATTTCTATGGGTATCAAGGTTACGGAGTAAGTCAATGAGCGGAAAAAGATTAGTAAATGCGTATAAAAATCTTGACAAGAACAAAGAATACAGCTTGAAAGAAGCTATCAAACTTGTTAAGGAAAATGCTACTGCAAAATTTGATGAGACCATTGATTTAGCAATCAATTTGGGTGTAGATCCGAAACACGCCGATCAAATGATTCGCGGTGTTTGTCAGTTGCCGCATGGTAACGGAAAAACCGTTCGTGTTGCCGTTTTTGCTCAAGGCGAAAAAGCTGATGAAGCAAAAGCTGCCGGTGCAGATGTTATCGGTGCCGAAAATCTGGTTGATTCCATTTTGGCCGGTAAGATAGATTTTGATAGATGTATCGCTACTCCGGATATGATGGGAATGGCCGGTCGTGTTGCTCGTGTTTTAGGCCCTAAAGGTTTGATGCCGAACCCGAAATTGGGTACGGTTACAACTGATGTTGCTACCGCCGTTAAAAATGCTAAAGCAGGTGAAGTTCAGTATCGTGTTGAGAAAAACGGTATTGTTCACGCCGGTGTTGCTAAAGCATCTTTCTCGGAAGAGCAAATTTATGATAATGCTAAATTGTTTATAGATACCATTTTGAAAGCAAAACCTTCTACATTAAAAGGAACTTATTTGCGTAAGATTTCAATTAGTTCCACTATGGGTGTAGGATTGAAGGTTAGTGCTTCGGAATTGTAATTTTTTGCTTGCTTTTTATCAAAAAGTTTGTTAAAAGCAAGTTAGTTTAGGGTAACGGGCAGGGCGTTTCTTGTCCGTTCCCCACTCTTCAAGAGCGGAGGCTCTTGGACTGTCCAAGACTGCAGGTGGTTGATCGGTTTTTATTTTATTCCGTAAACCTTAATTGTCCTGCATAGACGGGAGTGATTTTTTTTAATTAAATTTTTCTCCTGGACAGATTTGGGTTCCGAGTCAGATCGTATAACGATTTGTCGCGGGTTTGGTAACGGTTCTTGCCTTTTGGCAGGGATTTAACTTTTCGTATGGAGACAATAAGTGAACCGCGAAGAAAAAGCAGAATTACTGAGCTCATTAAACGAAGTATTCTCAAATGCAGAATCCGTTGTTATCGCCGAATATTTAGGTTTGACGGTGGCAGAAGCTGAAGCATTAAGAGGCAAAATTCGTGAAGCCGGTGCTTCTTTAAGAGTTACTAAAAACCGTATTGCTCGTCTTGCTGTAAAAGGAACAAAGTTTGAAGGCTTGGCCGATTTATTTAAAGGCCCGATAGCTATGGCTTATGCCAGTGATCCTATTGCTGCCTGCAAAGCCTGTGTTGAATTTGCAAAAACTAATGAAAAGTTGGTTATCGTTGGTGGTGCTTTAGCCGATAAGGCTTTGACCATTGCCGAAATCAATGAATTGGCTGCTATTCCGTCTATGGATGAATTGCATGCTAAAATTATCGGCTTGTTGCAAGCTCCTGCCTCTAAATTGGCAAGAGTTGCAAAAGCATATAGCGAGAAAGAAGCTGCCTAGTTTTTTATATTGCGTAAAAAGCAGGCTATGGTTTTGTAATTTATTTGTGAAATTTAATTTTTTAATTGGAGAAAAAAAATGGCAGATTTGGCCAAATTAGTAGATGAATTATCAGCTTTGACAGTTATGGAAGCTGCTGAATTATCAAAAATGTTAGAAGAAAAGTGGGGCGTATCAGCTGCCGCTGCTGTTGCTGTTGCCGGTGCTGCTACTGCCGGTGCCGCTGCTGCTGAAGAAAAAACTGAATTTGATGTTATCTTGGCAGAAGCCGGTGCAAACAAAATTAACGTTATTAAAGAAATCCGCGCTATTACCAGCCTGGGCTTGAAAGAAGCTAAAGATTTGGTAGACGGTGCTCCGAAAACTGTTAAAGAAGGCGCTACTAAAGAAGAAGCCGAAGCTATCAAAGCTAAATTGGAAGCTGCTGGCGCTAAAGTTGAATTGAAGTAATAGTCTTTAAGTTCAAAAAAATAAAACGGGACGGATTCGCCCCGTTTTTTTGTACCTCAAGTAAAAAATCCTTATTTCAAATTTAGACTTTGATTTTTTAGCAAAAAGTTTATAAAATAAACATAATTTTGTGGGGGTATTATGGAAAAGCAAATTATAGAAATCAGCCATGACGGTTTTTATTTGTCTTTATCAAGGGGATTTTTAGTTATAGAAAATCGTCCAACCCAAGTAAAGCAGCGCGTTCCTTTAGATAATGTTTTATCTTTGGTTATATCGGCCAATGAGCTGACCTTATCAAAAAATATTGTCAATGCACTATGTGAGTGTGGTGCAACTATTATTTTTTGCGATAAGTCGTATCAACCTTGTTCTATTACGCTACCGTACGCGGGGCATTGGCTTATTTCATTGCGTATTAAACAGCAGCTTGACGCAGGTATGCCCTTACAAAAGAATTTATGGAAAAACATTGTGCAACATAAAATTTTGCACCAGTCTATGGTTTTGCAACATTTTTTTCCGGAGCATAAAAATATAGAACGGCTGAAAAGATTAGCAAGAGAAACTTTAAGTGCCGATAGCAGCAATAATGAGGGATTAGCAGCAGGAATTTATTTCAAATCATTATTTGGTAAACAGTTTATTCGGGATAGGCTGCGAGATGATGCCAATATTTTGCTTAACTATACATATACTGTTTTGCGAGCGATAGTTGCCCGCGCTGTTGCCGGAAACGGGCTTTTGCCATATATAGGAATTAAACATTGTAACAAAACCAACCCATTACCTTTAGTTGATGATTTGATTGAGCCGTTTAGGGCTATTGCCGATAAAATTGTGTATGAAGAATTAAATAGGTTAATCAATATAGAAAGCATAGAGCTTACACCTGAAATCAAGCGACATTTAGCAAACGTCATCAGTTATCCGGTAAAAACCGAAAAAGGTTTAGTTTCGCTAAGTGATGCGATTTATGATTTTGTTGCAAGTTTGGTAACCAGTTATGAATTAAAGCGAGTTTCTCGAAAATATCCTGATTTTGAGTTATAGTTGACTGTCTAATTA